>CAYYWN010000084.1:0-8189 GCA_964474485.1 uncultured Clostridium sp.
AAAGTTTTTTATTAGATAAGGTTTATAAGAATTTTTCCTATAATTTTTATACTCTCTAACCTTTCCAGAGCTATAGTATTATAGCTTAGAGAAGCGAACAGGAGCCTAAGTTATATCTTTTGTTTATAAATCTAAACGGAGATAGCCTAAGTCAAAATGCCACTAAAGGCTATAGGATTGAGTTCCTTGAATATTTGATATGGCTACGGAGCTTTCGTAGTAGTCAGAGAAACCTGAACTAACAGGTAATGCCGTAAATTCGGATGCGGGAAAGCCGCTTACAGGGCGAAGGGAAGCAGATTACCAGTTGCAGAATTATGGAGGTATGCGAAATGCAAAAAGCTGATATGGTTTTGTCAATACTAAGTAAAAAACCTATAGAATTCAAAGTTAATAGAATCTATAGACATTTATTCAATTTAGACTTTTATAATAATGTTATTGATGAGGTAAGTAAAAAAGAAACATTTAAAGATTACATTACTAAAGAAGATATAGATATTAGTGAGATAGTACAACATATTATACTTAAATTAAAGGTAGAAAGATATAATCCAAAGGACCTAAGGTACATTATTAACAATAAAGATAGATATTTATTAAAGTCTACAGATATTAGTAAATTTAAAGAAGATGCTTTGTTAAATATGTATATTAATGAAGGTGCAATAGAGGATTATATACTCCAGAAGGTCTTAAAACAGATTTTAGATAATATATATTTTTCTAATTTAAATAAGGAAAGCTTTTTTGAAATTTCAAATAAAAAAGAAGATGCAATTAGTTATTTAAAAAATATAAAACACATATACTATTATAAGGTTATAAAGATTACTTTAAATGAAATGTTTCATGTGAAACAAATAGAGATTTTAAGAGATAAAATTGATGATAAAATAGAAGATGGAAGGTTTAAAGCACTTATAGATTTATTTATTAAATCAAATTACCTAAGCTTTTATGAAAGAGTAAAAAAGGATAATTTATATTATATGTATGTAGATAAAGATAGCCATGTTAGTGCTAGTTTTTATAAATTATACTTTTTAAAAATAAGAGATATAATTGAAGAATTAATGAATTTAAATAGAGTAGATATCAAGGTTGTATCTTTTTACAATGAAGCACTTTTGATGATAAAGCCTGAAGGTAACGTGAAAAAGTTTTTACAGGACTTAAGTTATAAGCTGAAACAATTAAAATATATAGAGATTGAAGAGTATTATTTAAGAAATTCAAATAATATAGAATTTTTCAATTATAACATTAGGTTCAGAAACAAAGAATCTTTTACAAAGATTTTAGTTAGTTCTAAGTTTATTAATGCTTCAATTAGTTATTTTAAAAGAGATAATAGACCTTCTTATATAGGAAAGAGAATAAATTTAAAGCGTGAAGACATTATAAATTTGTATACCTTTGAAATAGATTATATATATGAATACTATAAATATGCTGAAGATGTTAATTATAAGATGAGAAAATTTAGATATTATCATAAAAATAGTATGCTAAGTACAATAGCTGTAAAAGAAAATATATCTATAAAATCTGTAAAAGAAAAATATATAAAAACGCATAACTTTCTTCATCAAGAAGAGTTTAATAAAGAAAATAAAACACTATGTTTTAATAAAAGGCTAAAGATAGAAAAATTATAGATTTACTTAGGGTAATTAGAGAGCCGTATACGCTGAAAGGTGTACGTACGGTTCGGTGGAGGGTGAGAGAAAACCAACTATAGTAATATAGTAAGGCGTCTTTTTCCTATCCTACAAAACAACAACCAATATTAATTTATGTTCATATCTTGCATTAGAGGGGTATAAGGTACTAGCAATAGATATAGATCCTCAGGGCAACACTACTAGTGGTTTGGGTATCGATAAAAAGAATCTTAAGTATTCAGTCTATGATGTTATATCTTCTGATATAACAGCAGAAGAAGCAATATTAGAATCAGAATTAATTAAAAATTTATACTTAATACCATCTACTATGCAACTTGCAGGTGCTGAGGTAGAGTTGATCAATAAAAAGGATAAGGAAGTGATTTTAAGGGAAAAATTAGAGCCTATTAAAGATAAATTTGATTATATATTTATAGATTGTCCTCCATCTTTAGGGTTTTTGACAATTAATGCTTTAAGCGCATGTAACTCGGTATTTATACCAATACAATGTGAATTTTATGCATTAGAAGGAGTAGGACAACTTGTAAATACCATTCAATTAGTCAAAAAGTCGTTAAATAAAGATATAGAAATAGAAGGCATTTTGATGAGTATGTATGATAGCAGAATAAGGCTTGGAAATGAAGTTGTTTCAGAAGTAAGAAAGTTTTTTAAAGATAAGGTATATGATACAACGATACCTAGGAATATAAGGTTAGCAGAGGCACCTAGCTATGGTTTACCAATTGCGCTTTATGATAACAAGTGTAGAGGTGCATCTTCTTATGAAGATTTAGCTAAAGAGTTTATAAAAAGACAGGGAGGAGATAGCGTTGGCTAAAAGATCGGGACTTGGAAAAGGGCTAAGTGCCCTTATTCCTGAAGAATTGAATGAAGATGAAAATAAAAATCTCATTTCTATGAACTTAATTAAGCCAAATGGTAAGCAACCCCGTAAGATTTTTGATGAAGAAAAGATTTCTTCCTTAGCTGAATCTATAAAAGAGCATGGTATTATACAACCCATTGTAGTTAAAAGTATTAATAATGGATATATGATTATAGCAGGAGAGAGAAGATGGAGAGCAGCTAAGCTAGCTGGATTAAAAGAAGTTCCAGTAATAATAATGGATATTACAGATAATCAAATATTAGAGATATCTCTTATAGAAAATATACAAAGGGAAGATTTAAATCCCATAGAAGAGGCATTAGCATATAGAAGGCTTATTCAAGAGTTTAATTTTAAACAAGAAGACTTGAGTATAAGGATAGGTAAGTCTAGGGTAGCAATTTCAAATACTATGAGATTACTAAATTTAGATGATAGGGTACAAGATTATTTAAAAGATGGTGTAATAACTGAAGGGCATGGAAGAGCATTACTTGCTATAGCTAATAAGGATTTACAATACGAGCTATCTCAAAAGGTAATAGATGAGGATCTTACAGTTAGGGATGTTGAAAAGATAATAAAGAATATCAATAAAGATAATGCTATTGAACAAGTTAATAAACCTATGAACCCATATTATAATGAAATAAAAGAAAAGCTTCAAAGTTATTTTGATACAAAGGTTAATATTAACTTTAAAAAAGATAATAAAGGTAAAATAGAAATAGAGTATTACTCTCAGGAAGATCTTCAAAGAATTTTAGATATGATGAAAATATAGTCAAAGTAAGCGCAAGGTAGAAATGTTAAATAATTATAAAATATAAATATTGATAAATCTTAAAATGTTTCACGTGAAACATAGAAAGGAAGGATTAATAGTTGCAGGATATACTAAGAATAATAGGGAATCAGCAACCTTATATAATAATAGGGTTACTAGCTATAAATTTAATACTTTTAATACTTATAATTATATTGTTTAAAGCATTAGGAAAATTAGAGCAAAGATATAGAAGATTTATGAGAGGATCTAAAGATAAAAATATAGAGGAGTTAATAATTCTTTACTTAGATAAGGTAGAAGAAGGCAGGGCTATAGCAGAAGAAGTTAAAACAATGTATGACAGTATGGAATTAAGATTAAAAGATTGCATACAAAAGGTAGCTGTTATAAGGTATAAAGCCTTTGAAAATGTAGGAAGTGATTTAAGCTTTTCTATAGCGCTACTGAATTATAGTAATGATGGCGTTATAATTACAGGTATTTATGGAAGAAATGAAAGCACAACTTATGCTAAGCCTATAGATAAAGGAATATCTAGATATGATTTATCTGAAGAAGAATTAAAGGTTTTAAATCAAGTTATTGAAGTCGAAGATAAGTAGCTAATAAATATGCCCTCCGTTTAAAATGTGTTTTAAATGGGGGGCATATTTATATGCTATATGAAATAATATTAATTATATTTAAGAATATGTTAGAGTTTTAAAAACTTAATTATGAATTTTAACTTCAGAGTCTTTTATGTTTAAGTCACATTTTAGTATAAATTGATGAATTGATATGGATATAATGTCAGCTAATTTCATTACATTATATAATCTCGTGTTTTGTAGTATCATGAACTCTAGGCTAGAACAAATATTTACTATTCCAGTTATACTTAAGTTACCTACAGCGGGTAAATCCTTATTTAGAGCAGTTCCAGGATAAAGAGGTCCTTGAGTTATGAAAATCTTACCTACATTACTTAGTTTCCCAAGACAGGCATCAATTGCTATTACATATGGAGATTTAAAGGTGGTATTAATTTCACTCACAGTTTCTTTTAAGTTTTTAGCATGAACAGGATTCTGTAGGGTTCCATAAACATTTAATTTATTTCTAGTTAGTAAATTAAGTTTATTACCTACTAAAGGACCAAGACTATCTCCAGTTGAACGGTCAGTTCCGATACACAAAAATACTATGGGATTACCTTTATTTGACTCATGAGAAATTATTTTAGAAAGATAATTTGATATTAAAACTATAGATCTTCTATCATCAGAATCAAAAGATAAGTTTTTAATCATAAAAATACTCCTTTTTTGGAATTATAGCCAATAAGGAGTATTTTTATTCAAATATAAAGTTAAATAATGTTTTATAGTATATCTACCTTTTTAAATACATTGTAGAATACTACTAAGAACATACAAAATATTAATCCACTAATTCCATTAGTCTTTAAACCTATGAATGTAGCAGCTAGTACTGCCACAGGGTCTATGCCTAAGGATGAAGACACTATCTTTGGCTCAACTATCTGTCTTGTAATAAATACAATTAAGTATAATATGAGTAAGGCTATAGCTATAAAATAGTTCTTTATAATCAGATTATAGATTATAAGTGGAAAATATATAAGGGGCATGCCTAAGACTGGCAAAAGGTCGAATAATGCACATAAGATACTTAATATTAAAGCATAATTAACTTTTAAAATTAAAAATCCAGTTAAAGTTATAAAAAACGTTATCAGTATAATAATCCCATAGGAGCCAATATAGCTAACTAACATCTTTTTAGCATGATTAAATATCTTTAAAGCTTTATCAGAGTTATTGTTTTCTTTAATATTAGAAACAAAGGGAACATCATGTGTAACTACTTTTTTAGTGAAAAAATAAGTAGCTAAAAGTGTGAAAACAACTACCATACCTATGTAGGGTATGTATGCTAATATATTAATCAAATAACCCACAATAGATGTACCAATATTTACAGTTGAATTAAGAATTCCTGAAATTGAATTTAAAAAATAATTTTTAGCCGTATCTAAAATATAAGGATCTATGTTATTAAAGTTATTTTGAAGCTTTGAAAATATATCTAGTATATTATAGTAATTAGCATCTATATAAGTTTGAATACCTTTAGTTAGTGTTATTATTTCCCTTATCATTGAGGATATAGTAAGGGTTAATAAAGAGATTATTGTGGTAAAGAACACTAAGGTTGTAAGTATTGATGCTAAGGATGCTTTAATCTTAAACTTATTTACTAGATACCTAGTCGGCTTTCTAAGGAAATAAGCAAAGATTAAAGCTAGAACAAAGGGTAAAGTATATGGTAATGTTTTAAAGAAAGATATAAAAACTAATGTATACGCTACAAAGAATAATAATAGTTTATTAATTTTACTTAAAAGTTGTGTCATAATTTAGCTACTCCTTAATATTTTATATAAACTGTCAATAGTGTAGTTTATATCTTTTTTGTCATTAAAAGGGCCTATACTAAATCTTAATGTTCCTTCAGGGTAAGTTCCTATAGTTTTATGTGCTAGGGGAGCACAATGTAGCCCTGTTCTACTCATTATACCAAATTCAGAATCTAACACATAGGAAACTTCAGAGGAATCTATATCATCAAAATTTAAAGATATTACTGAGGTTCTATCTTTAGAACCTTTAAGACCATAAAGTTTAACTTTATCCATATTTAAAATAGAGTTTATAAATAAATCACAAAGTTCATCCTCTCTTTCTTTTATAGAATTTATACCTTCACAATTTATATATTCTATTCCAGCTAAAAGGCCCATAACCCCAGGGGTATTCATGGTACCACTTTCAAATTTATCTGGTAAAAAAGAAGGTTGATAAATACTTGAAGATAAGCTACCGGTTCCACCAGTTATAATAGGATCACAAGCTTCACTCAATTTATCAGAAATTAAAAATCCACCTATACCTGGGGGACCGAGCAAACTTTTATGACCTGTAAAAGCTAGTGCACTACAGCCTATTTTTTCAAAATTAATATCTATAACTCCAGCAGTTTGCGCTGCATCTATAATAAAAAAGATATCATTTTCGGTACATATTTTTCCGATATCCTCAATAGGTTGTATAGAGCCTATAATATTAGAAGCATGGTTTATAACTACTAATTTTGTAGTTGGTTTTATAAGGTTTTTGAATTCTTCTATGTTTAAGACACCATTACTATTACATTCTAAGATATCTAAATCTATATCTAAGTTATCTTTTAGTTGAAATAAGGGTCTTAGAGAAGAATTATGCTCCATGGATGTAGTTATTACATGAAATCCTCTTTTTGTAACACCCTTAATTAGCATATTTAATGAAGATGTAACGTTATATGTAAAGATTACATTTTCAGGTTTATTGAAGTTAAAAAGGTTACATAAGGATTGCCTACATTTATATACAAGTCTGCTACTTTCTAATGCTGAAGAATAACTTCCTCTTCCAGGGCTTGCGCCAAGGTTTGTAAAGTAAGTAAGCATTTCAGTATGTACAGAGGGTGGTTTTGGGTAAGTAGTAGCAGCGTTATCAAGATAAACTTTCATTACAAATTACCTCCTAGGATTTATTAGTGTACTACTATTATAATTCATAGACAGATATTTTTCAGTAATCTAATATTAAAATATATTTTAATATTTAGATTATAACAGTTCAGTAGAAGTTATTTTAAAAAAAAGTAATAATTGAAATGTTATAAGGCTTGAATCTACTTGTTTGACAATGAATTTAGCTTAAAGTATAATAAGCATAAAATATGTGAATTTTAAAATAAAGGGAGGGAATTTTTAGTGATAATAGCTTATCATTAAATATAAATTATGAAAAATTATTATTTAATAGTATTTAAAAATACACATGATGCAATAGAGTCAGAAAAGATATTAAAGGATAAAGGAGCCAAAGTTATAATAATGCCAACACCTACTTATATAACACAAAGTTGTGGTATAAGCATAAGGTTCGCAGAAGATGTCTACGATTTAATTAGATCTATCATAGATACTGGCGGAATACATATAAAGAACCTTTATTATAAAGATGAAGATAAGTTACAGAAACTAATATAAATATTTATGATTTAGGAGGTATTATGTTATTAAGTTCTTTTATTCAAATTAATGATCAATTTATAGGTATAGGTCGGTTTTGGATATCCATAGAAAAGATTCAGGGATTTCTATTTAAAATATTAAATGTCATTTTTATAGTAGCTATAATGTTTATTATGGTTAAGCTCGGAACTAAGTTTATTGATAAATTTATTAAAAAACAAAGTAAAATGAAAGTTTCACTGGATATTAAAAAAGCTAATACCATTGGCACTCTTTTAAAGAGCATATTAAGGTATACAGTATATTTTTTTGGTATAGCATCTATATTAACTCAAATAGTAGGACCTATAAGTCTTACCTTTGCTGGAATAGGTGGAGTAGCAATAGGATTTGCAGCACAAAACTTTGTTAAAGATATTATAAATGGTTTTTTTATTTTGTTTGAAGATCAATTTACAGTAGGTGATTATATAGATATTGAACAAAAGAGTGGAATTGTAGAAGGAATAGGCCTTAGATTAACTAAGATTAGGGATTTTAATGGGGACTTACACCTTATACCTAATGGTAATATAAATACAGTTACAAACCATTCTAGAGGATCAATAAGAGTTCTTATTGATGTAGATATAGCAAGAGAAGAAGATATAGATAATGTAATAGATATATTAAATTCTATATGTGAAAACTTTAAAAATAATGAGAATATGGTGGATGGACCTAGAGTTATTGGTGTTACATCTATAA
>CAYYWN010000085.1:0-8138 GCA_964474485.1 uncultured Clostridium sp.
TTCTTCTACAATATTTCCATTATCCATAAACAAAACTCTGTCTCCAACTTCTTTTGCAAAGCCCATTTCATGTGTAACAACAACCATGGTCATGCCTTCTTTTGCTAGATCCTTCATAACAGCTAAAACTTCTCCAACCATTTCAGGGTCCAGTGCTGAAGTGGGTTCATCAAAAAGCATAACAGTAGGCTCCATTGCAAGAGCACGAGCTATAGCTATTCTTTGTTTTTGTCCACCTGATAACTGAGAAGGATAACTTTTTGCTTTTTCTCTAAGTCCTATTTTATCAAGTAATTTAAAGGCTATAGCCTCAGCTTCTTCCTTTGATTTACCCTTAACTTTTATAGGAGCTAAGGTTATATTGTCTAAAATTGTTTTATGTGGGAATAGGTTAAACTGTTGAAACACCATACCCATCTTTTCTCTTAACTTATTTATATTAACCTTTTTATCGGTGATATCCTGGCCTTCAAATATTATATGGCCAGCGGTAGGATCTTCTAAAAGGTTAAGGCATCTTAAAAAAGTACTTTTCCCAGATCCAGAAGGACCTATAACCACAACTACCTCACCTTTTTTAATCTCTTCATTAACACCTTTTAAAACTTTATTATTACCAAAGTCTTTAGTTAAATCTTTAATTTGTATCACTTACCTTCATCCTCCTTTCAGCTATTCCAAGTAATTTTGAAAGGGTAAATGTAATTACAAAGTAAAATAAAGCTGCAACTATTAGAGGCTCGAAAGGTTGGAAGGTTGTACCTCTAACAGTATTTGCATTATACATAAGTTCATGAATTCCTATAACGGAAACTATTGAAGATTCCTTTACAACTACAATAAATTCATTACCTAAAGCAGGCAAGATATTCTTAAAAGCTTGGGGTATTATAACATTTGCCATAGTCATAGAACTTCCCATACCTAGACTTCTTGCAGCTTCTGTTTGTCCTTTATCTACTGCATTTATACCAGCTCTAATTATTTCAGCTACATAAGCACCACTGTTAATAGACATAGTGATAGTTGCAGCCACTAAATCTGGAAGTTTTATTCCAATAGCTGGCAGACCATAATATATAATATAAAGCTGCACAAGAACTGGAGTACCTCTTATAAATTCTATATAAATAGAGGATATAAACCTTAATATTTTTTTATTTGAAAGTTTCATAAGTGAAAGTAAAAGACCTATTAACGATCCAATTATTACTGTGAAAAAGGCAAGGATAAGGGTGAACTTAGCACCCTTAAAGAAAAAACCTGAGTATTCACCTAAAAAGCTAAAATCCAATTTTAATCCCCCCTGCTATTCTTCCATTAACTGATTATACTTAAGCACAAAATCTTCAATTATATTGTTTTTAGATAATCTGTCTAAGGTTTTATTAATAGATTCTAAAAAATCTCCAGAATTCTTACTTAGTGCTATGGCAGATCCACCTTCGCCCTCTTCTTCAAGTTTTGGAGTAGATAAAGTCATATCGGCATTTCTTTTTATGTAAGCTTTTGCTACTGGCTTTTCAACTACTATAGCATCCACCTTGTTATTTTTAAGTTCAAGAACTAAGTCTGTAACCTTACCAAGGCCCTTAATTTCACTAGATTTTAATTGATTATTTGCCATTTTTTCTTGAAGAGAACCTTTTTGGACACCGATCTTTTTACCCTTAAAATCCTCTAAAAAATTAAATTTATCCTTATCTTCAGTTCTTATTATTATATCTTGTAATGCATTATAATATATATTTGAAAAGTCAGCCTTTTTTCTTCTTGTATCATCAGGAGTCATACCGGCCATAACCATGTCTACACTACCTGTATTTAAAGCTGCTAAAAGACCGTCAAAATCCATATCTTTTACTTCAAGGGTCACCCCTAAGTCTTTAGCGACTTCTTCTGCTATAGCAATATCAAAACCTACAATAGTATCCGTGCCATCTATATTTTTATGGAATTCATAAGGTGGGTAATCAGCACTTGTACCAAGGACAAGCTTACCGGAAGTCTTAATCTTATCTAAGTGACTTTGATTTGTATTATTATCTTTTTTTCCACAAGCGGATAAAGAAAAACTCATAATTCCAATAATCGCTACAGATAATGTTGTTTTTAATAATGTTTTTTTCATTTTAAAATCTCCCCCTAAAATAACCTATATTTTCAATTCTTTTTACATCTGCATTTAGATTAAATAAACCTTATCTACCTTATTTAATTAATTGGCATGTGCATAATTATACAACTAATAGTTATAAATATGCAAGTGTTTTTGAAAAGATATTTTGAAATATAAAATTAATTACAGATAAACAATATAAGTTTCTTTTAATTACAAGCTGTGAACTAGGCTTTGTGATTTGTGATAAGTTGTATTTTATCCAGTTAATATTTAAAGAAATAATGTATAAGCATGTATAATGCATTCATAAATTATATAGACTTTCTAATAAATAGTGTATAAATATTAATAGAAAACACACATATATATCTTCATCTTAAAGTTAGAAGTTGTAAGGAGGATCATAGGAATATAAAGGTAACATAAGAGAAACTGAGATTATACTATTTAAAGTGTGTTAATTAGGTTAAATTAGTGTTTTAACTTACAAAAAGAGTTAATATCTATCTTGACATGTAGTAACATATACTGTATTATATAATTATAATAAATGCATTATATTTATAACCTATTTATATGAAATAAAGCAATTTAAAACAAAACTGTGCTAATATGAATATATTAAATTATTCTATCTATTATTAATTTATAAGGTTTTAATAATTTTTAGTGGAACCTTTTTAAAAATATAAAAGTTTTCATCTAAGAATTTTAAATAACACTATAAAACAATAAGTGGGGTGATGATAATAAGTAAGTTCACAAAAAAACGTATTTTACTTGGAATTGCTATGGTATTTGTTTTTTTAACTAGTAGCTTGGTAGTTGATAGCATGGAGCTAATTGGATATAAGGATTCAAATGATAGTGTTGCCTTTGCAGCTGAGATAACAAGCGTAAATGAAATATCAAGTGATGAATTTATGACTTTTGATCTTAGTGATACGAAGCTTCTTGCAGCAAAACAATCATCTGGGGGATTTAAATCTGGTGGTTTTTCTAGTCCAAAATCTAGTGGTGGTGGAACTAAAAGTCCAAGTGCACCTAAAGCTCCATCAAAAGCACCTTCTAGTGGGGTTAAATCTGGAGGGTTTTCTAATACAAAAAAAAGTGGTGGCAATAGTACTAAAACTCCAGAAAAACCTAAGTCGCCATCAAAGGCACCCTCTGGTGGATTTAAATCAGGAGACTTTTCTAGTCCAAAAGAAGGCAGTAGCGATGCTAAGAGTAAAAATGATTCAAAGGACAATCCATCAAAGGCAGCTCCTGGTGGATTTAAATCAGGAGGATTCTCAAACACTAAAGAAACTGATAATACAAAGTCGGATAAAGATAGCAAGAGTAGCTCAGAAAGTAGTAAATATGAAAATTCAAAAAAGAGCTTTATACCAGTACCTATTCCTTTTTTTGGGGGACGGGGTAGGGGAGGAAGCTATAGTTCATCAACATCTTTTATAGGTGGTATGTTTAAATCATTAATATATATTATATTAATAGTTATAATCATAAATGTTATTAGGAAGTATATTAGAAGGAAAAAATAATGAAAAAAATATGGAGGTAATACAAATGGGAGTATTTTCAAGAGTATCAAATATGTTTAAGGCAAAGGTGAATAACGTATTAGATGAGGCAGAAAATCCAATAGAACTTTTAGATCAAAAAATAAGGGATATGGAAGAAAATCTAAATAAGGCAAAGTTAAGCTCGGCGCAAGTTTTAGGGAATGTCCGTGAAACAGAAAAGAAAATGGTGGCAGCTAAAAACGAATCAAAGGACTGGGAGGAAAAAGTAAAGCTTGCTGTGGCTAAGGGAAATGATGATTTAGCTAAAAGAGCACTTGAGAGAAAATTAGATGCAGATAAAAAGTATGTATCACTTCAAAGTAGCTATACAGAAGCTAGTACTAAAGCTGAATTCCTTAAAAAGAATTTAAAAGAGTTAGAAGATGAAATTCAAAAAACTAGGAGCTATAGAGATGAAGCTGCTGCTAGAATAAATAATGCTGAGGCATCAAAACAAGTTAATGAAATACTTGCAAATGTTCAAACTAAAACTAATTCAATCAAAATTGATGATATCGAAAGAAAGATTCAAAAGAAAGAAGCACTTGCTGAAGGTTTAGGAGATTTAAAGCAAGTAGATAGCTTAGAAAATGAGTTTGAAGCCCTTGGTGACAAAACTGATTTAGATGCTGAACTTGCAAAATATAAGAATTAATAATAGGTGAGAATATGAATAAAGATTTAGAATTTCTAAAGTCTGAAAAAGATATTTGGGGAAAGGTTTATGTTAATATAAGCTACGGCATTGATAATGTAGCACCTTTTCTTAATGAGAATACACTAAAAATAAGAAAGTATCATGGGAAAGTTGATGTATTAAAAAAGTATATAACCCTTTTAGAGAGTTCAGAAGCAGAATGCAAAAAGAATGCGTCATCTTTTCTCGGAAGGTTCAAGGGCAATAATTCTATTTCTTTAATATCATCATATAGAAATGATAATAGAGAAGAATTTAATCAATTAAAAAACTGTTCAAAGTGTTCCTGTTTGAATTGCCCTAAAGACTGTAAATTTAATAGTTGCAGAGGCTGTAGACCGGATTCTCTTATAAAAAAATGTGATCATGAAAAGATTAATATGACAGTACATGATAACTTTATATTAAATTTAACTAATAATAGTACTGGTCGTCCTTCAAGTTATAAGGTTCTTGCAACATTACAGGACTGTGAACTTCAAAGACAATATATAATTATTGAAAATATTATAGATAAAGAAGACAAGTTTGTGCTCTATTATTATCCAGGTATAAGTGAAGATGACTATGGCGAAATCTCTGATGTAGAGGAATTTGACTTTATAGTTGAGATATTTGGACAGTAATAAATAAGGTTAGTCCCACAAAAAATATAAAGAGGCAAAGATATCTTAAACTTAACAAAAAGGGTTCTGAGAAATTTAATTTTTCAGAGCCCTTTTAAAATTACAGTTATTGAAACCGAGATGCTCATAAATATTTAGATTTCGATAAGGGGAGTTTATTGGTGTAATATATAATTTCTTTTAAGTTTTTCCAATCATCTTCATAAGCCATTTTAAAACTTTCTTTTCTGTTATAAGTTAAAGAGGAAGGATGGTACATTGGATATATGTATCTTTTAAGTTTCTCATTAAAGTAAAGTTTTCCATGACATTCACCTATAGACTTAAAATTAGTAAGTCTTTTAAGAGGCGTATTACCTAAGGTTATTATTATTTTAGGGTTTACAAGGGTTATTTCCTCATCTAAAACTTCTCTAAAAAGTTCTACTTCAGAAGGTTTTGGGGTTCTATTACTTATAGTTTCTCTGCCGGTTTTGCCTTGCTTTATTTTTATAGGTCTAAAAAGGCAGGTATTGGTGATTCGTATATCTTCTCTTTTAATGTTTGCAAGGTTTAGATAATTATCTAAGGTTTTTCCTGCCATGCCAACAAAGGGTTTGCCTTCAATTATTTCATTTTTACCAGGAGCCTCACCTACAAATAATATATCAGAAGGAACTGGACCGCTTCCGCACATATATCCACCTATAGCTTCATCTTTATAGTTTTCAGATATGTACTTTATCTTATTTTTTATATCCTCTATAGTAATATTTTTATTCAAAATTTTTATCTCCTTTATGATATAATATTATAACCCATGTTTATAATAGCATAAATACATACTCTGTTAGAAGAATTTATATTATAATATTTAGGTTATTTATAGCCTCGAAGAAGTGGGAGTCTAAATTTATAGAAATTAGAAGTATAATATAAAAACATTTAGAGAGAATAGGAGAAATAATGAAAAAGATTAATAAAAAACATGTTAACTTTGTGCTTCTTATTGGTTGGATGGTTTTAATATTTTACTTTTCATCTCAAATAGGAGAGGTGTCTAGTGAAAAAAGTAAAATTGTAATATATATATTTAATATTTTAGGTTTAGATTTAAATACTTACTTTGGAAATTTAGCTACCTTTATAGTAAGGAAGGCAGCACATTTTACAGAGTATTTTATATTATTTATTTTAACCTATAAAGTGATGAAATATTACTTTAAGGACGGAAAGTTATTTTTTATATCCTATGTAATTACTGTAGCTTATGCTATGACAGATGAGTTCCATCAACTATTTGTACCAGGAAGGGCTGGGGCATTAAAAGATGTTTTAATAGATAGTTCTGGTGGATTATTTGGACTTTTAATGGTATTGATTTTTGCTAATATTAAAAAAACTTCTGTAAAATAAGATTTTACTTTTCAGAGTAATAATTACAAGTGCTTTTTTAAAAACACACAAAATAAAGAATGTGCACTTATATTTAAAGTAAATATTTTAAGTTAATATTAAAGGATGCCTTCAGTTAATACAAATTACAGTATAGCTGAAAACATCCTTGATATAGCTTCTATAAGTTTATAAATTCTTTTAGTATTTTGAAAGTCCTTTAAGGTTAATTTTTTGCTTTTAGAAATATCTTCATAAAACATCATTTCTAGTTCTTCTGTGACCTTAGAGTCATATATCATAGCGTTAATTTCGTAATTTAATTCGTAGCTTCTTATATCCATATTAGCAGTGCCTAAAGTTGCTATCCTACCATCTACAGTAGTTACCTTAGCATGTACAAAAGATTTATCATCATAAAGATATATATGGGCACCGCATTTTAAAAGGTCTAAAAGATAAGTTCTTGAAGCATAGTAAACTATAAAATGATCAGCACGACCAGGGAAAAGGATCCTTACATCTATACCGCCAAGAGCAGCTATTCTTAAAGCTTCTAATACACTTTCAGTAGGAACAAAATATGGAGTAGTTATATAAATATGATGTTTAGCCATACTTATCATTTTTACAATACCCTGCATTATAGATGGAAAGGTAGAGTCGGGACCGCTTTTAACAAGCTGCATAACCTTGTCACCATGTTTTTCTGGGGTAGGAAAGTAATTATTAAATTGCAAGTCATAGAAAGAGTATTGGTTATTTGCTCTTTGGATAGTCATAAAATCATCTAGAAAAACTGCTTGAAGCCCTAATACAAAATCTCCCTTCACCATTATATGGGTGTCTCTCCAATATCCAAGTTTTCCTTTCCCGAGATATTCATCTCCAATATTAGCACCACCAATAAATCCAACTTTACCATCTATTACCACAATCTTACGATGATTCCTATAATTTATTTGAGTGTTTATACTCCTTAAAATAGGAGCTAAAAAATAAGAATACTGAACTACATCAACTCCTGCACTTTTTAAATCATTAATATAGCCCTTTTTAATTTTTATAGATCCAACTCTGTCTATTATAAATCTAACAAGCACACCTTCTTTAGACTTTTTAATTAAGATATCTTTGATTTCATTACCTATCTTATCACTTTTAACAATGTAGTACTCAAGATGTATATGATGAGTTGCTTTTAACAACTCTTCTTTAAGACAATCAAACTTTTCATTGCCATCAGCAAATATTTTTATATCATTATTAATAAATATAGGTGAATCACTATTATTAGCTAAAAGCTCCATAAGAGGAACATATTCTTGGTGCTTATAATCCTTGGTTATGGGATAAATTAATTCCTTGATATCCTCTGCAATAGTTTCATTTAATTTGTGTAGCTTCCAATTTCGACCAAGGAAAATGTAAAGAACTAAACCAATGGGTGGAAGCAAGGTAAGAACCAATAACCAGGCAATGGCCTTTTCTGGTTTCTTTCTTTCTAAAGATATTATAGTTATAGAAATTATTATATTTATAAAAAGTATAAATGTTGCAATGGTTTGAAAACTCAAAAAGCCACCCCCTTAATAGTTTATTTATTTATGTTAGTAATATTATGAGCATATTTTACCATTATAACCATAGGATGTCGACGAAATACAAAATATTTTAAATGAAACTTATGATGACACCACTTAAAAGTGTGGAGGCGGCTTTAGTATTATATTTTAGGTGAAGTCATCTGAATA
>CAYYWN010000086.1:0-8105 GCA_964474485.1 uncultured Clostridium sp.
AAAAAGCTCCATTCTATCTATTTCACCTTTCATAGCAACCTCCCTTTTCACTCTTACTTAGTTTAGCACCTTTTTTATTTTCTCCTTCAAAGGGACTATAAAGTTCTGGAAAAGCAGTGCCTCTTTTAAGTGATTCAAGGGGTGAAAAAAGAGTACAAAGTTTTTGGTATGGAACATATGCAGCAGCAAGTCTAACATTAGTTATTACAGTTTCTTGAGGAATACACTTTTTCGGTGTTTTACAGTCTGAATTAAGCCTAAGGTCTTCAGATTCTCCCATATAAAACATAATTGTATTTATCTCCTTATTTATTCCTTATACAATTACAATGTATTCCTTTAGCTTATAATTGACACAATATAATTCAATTTATATTTATTATATTGAAACTAATATATATGATTCTATATAAATAGAAATAGATTGCCGTAATCTGATTTTACTGTTATAATTATACTGGGTGGTAATTTATAGAGAGGGGATAATATAATTGAGAAATGAGAAGTTAAAAGAAAGCTACATGAAAGCACTAAAAAATAAACAACAAATATGCAAAGAAAGCATGGAAAAATGCATATCCTCAGAATGTAAAGATGAGGCTAATTTAGAGAAGATAAAGCTAAACATATATAATATTTTTTATTCGATGTTTGATATTAGCTATAAAAAAGTATATGGAGGCAAAAGTCAACCTAATGAAGATAGTTATAATAACCTATTGGAGGTATATATAGAGTTTTTTAATAAGATACCATCGAACTGGAAAGAGAACTATAGAAAGGCAAAAGAATATGGGTTGATAACTGAATGTATTATCGAAGAAATAAAATTAAATACAGCAGATGAAATTAAAGATATGTTTATTAAGCATTATAATGAACAAAAAATTATAGATTAAGAGGAGATAGTATGGAAAAATTAGATGCAATAAGTATATTTAAGTGTTTAGCTGATAAATCTAGGTTAATTATAATTAATAATCTACTTAAGGAACCTATGTATGTAGAACTTTTATCTGAGAGACTGGCTTTGGCTCCATCAACGGTGTCTTTCCACCTAAAAAAGCTTGAGGATGCAGGGATAGTTTATTCAAAGAAGGAGCAGTACTACGTGGTTTATAGTGTAAACAAGGATATATTCAAAATTTCCTTAGAAGAATTGATAAAATCGGATATATCTGATAAAACCGTTGAGAAGGAAAGAGAAGATCAATATAGGAAAAAGGTAATAGAATCTTTTTTTGAATATGGAACCTTAAAATCCATTCCTGTACAGCAAAAGAAAAAAAGAATAGTTTTAGAAGAGATAGCAAAGAAGTTTGAAGAAAATAGACAATATACTGAAAGGGAAGTAAATATAATTATAGCAGATTATAATGAAGATTTTTGCACAATAAGAAGAGACATGATATCAGAAAAACTTTTAGAAAGAGAAAAGGGCATTTATAAAGTTATTTCTAAGAAAATAAAGTAAAAGGAGATGCTAAAACATCTCCTAAGACTTATAACAAATATGTTTATTCTGAAGTGATTTTTATGTTCAGATGGAGTTTCCTTGAAAAAGGTGTTAGCGATGGGATAAAACTTCTTTAGGGAGTTCTTTTAATGCGATTTTAAGAAGAGCTGAAGCTTTTATATTTTGAGAAGCTGGCGTTCCTAGTATCTGCTTCCACCTTTTACTTCCAGGCCGACCTTCAAATAATCCAATAATATGTTTAATAGCATAAAAAGAGTTTTCTCCAAGGTTTTCTAAGTTTTCTATATAAGGTATAAACTCCTCTATAACATCTTTTCTTGATATATTATTTATATAACTTTTATTATAAAGTGAGTCAAGCTCTCTTAACATGAAACTGTTATTGTAAGCAGCTCTACCGATCATTACGCTATTAACAAATTTAAGATGGTGATTAATCTCTTCTAGAGTTTTTATGCCACCATTAATCTCCATATTAAGGTATGGAAACTCTTTTTTTAATCTATAAACTTCCTCATACCTTAAGGGCGGGATTTCCCTGTTTTCTTTTGGGCTTAGTCCATCTAGTATTGCAATTCTTGCATGAATAATAAATCTATCAATTTTAGACTTTTCAACTATAGAAATAAAATCAAATATATCCTGATAGCTATCAAGTAGGGTTCTATGAAAGGATGGTGGAAGTATGTTTTTCCCATCGATACCAATTCTATGTTTAATAGTTATGGGCTTTTTTGTAGCAGATCTCATGGCATCAACCATTTCCTTAACAAGTTTTGGATACGCCATTAATGTAGCACCCATAAAATTCCCAGAAACTCTATCCGAGGGACATCCTGAATTTAAATTAATCTCATCATAATCCCAGTTATCAGCAATTTTAACAGCTGCATAAATTTCTTCAGGGGTGCTCCCTGCAATTTGCAAAGATAGAGGCTTTTCAATTTTATTAAAATCTAGTAATTTATTTCTGTTACCATTAATAATGCCTTGGCAACTTATCATTTCGGTGTACAGTAGAGGCTTTTTTGTAAGGATTCTCGCAAAGTATCTAAAATGTCTATCAGTTATATCTACCATAGGAGCTATGCTAACCTTTGGTGAGTGTGTATTAGATATATATTTTTCCATATAAAATCTCCTTTAAAGCTTAGATAGCTTCCTTTCTAAATTCAAGAGGTGTTTTGCTATTTAATTTTTTAAACACTGAGCTATAGTAATTTTGATTATTAAAGCCCACGGAAAGGGATATATCTAAGATGGATACATTATCCTTTAGTAGTAACTCCTTACTCTTATTAATTCTAATTTCATTAAGAAGAGTAGAAAATGTTTTACCTGTTTCTTTTTTTAGTATGCTACAAAAGTAACATTTATTTATGTTAAGGTATTCAGACATGTGATTTAATGTTATATCATCAGTATATCTTGCATCAATAAAATCTAGAGCTTTTTTCACATATAAGCTATAGGAAGATTCATTTATAAGTCTTTGTTGCTTCATATAGTTACTATCCCATGCAATATTCCTTAGTAAAGAAATTAAATGTGGAATGCAACAAGTAGGCTTATATAAAAGACCAGGGTGAGTTAACTTACATGAAGAATAAGCTCCTATTATATACATACCTCTATTAATATTTTTAGGACAAATGTAAAAGGCGGTAAAAGTTACCCCTGGTAGAAGGAGAGAATTAATAACGCAGTAACCTTTTTTATTAATTCGTTCTTTATTTAAACTTTCGTAAATATTGTTATTATCAAAGATATCTTCTAGCATTCTATTATATCCAACAGAATGAATTAAGTCCCCACTAAAATTGAAGGCTTTTACTGGAATACTGGTACATAGAAAAAACTTTTCTATGGTGGAAGATATATAATCATTAGCTAAACAAATAACTCTCACTCCTTTTTAAAATTATCTAAATATAGTTATAAATATATGAATATAGTTCACATTAAATAATTAATAAAGCTGTAGAATGTACTTGAGAATGAATATCAAATACCGTTGTAATTGTGATTATATCAATGAAGGAATGGAGGTGTCAAGGATAATATTGGTTACTTGCAAAGGGGAGGACTTATGAAAAGGCGATACTTAATTTTGGCACTAATTATCCTATCTATTTTTTCAATATTTATTGGAGTAAAGGAAATTAAATTTTTAGATATATTTAATCCTGATGAAGTTAAACTTAAAGTTTTATTAATTAGTAGGATTCCAAGGCTTATTAGTATTATTGTAGCAGGGATTAGCATGAGTACAGCTGGACTTATTATGCAACAAATAAGTCGTAATAAATTTGTATCACCAGATACAGCGGCTACTATAAATAGTGCTAAGTTAGGAGCTTTAGCTTCCTTAATGATATTTTCATCAGCTAGCCCTATTCAGAAAATTATGGTTTCATTTATATTTTCTATTGGTGGTACACTTTTATTTATGAAGATTTTAAAAAAGATAAAATTTAAAAACGTGATTTTTGTACCGCTTATTGGGATAATGCTTGGAAATGTAATAGATTCAGTAACAACTTTTTTTGCATATAAATATAATCTTGTTCAAAGTATTTCCTCTTGGTTACAAGGAGACTTTTCTATGGTTATAAAGGGAAGTTATGAATTTTTGTATTTAAGTATACCGCTTGTGATAGTGGCTTTTTTATATGCCAATAAATTTACAGTTGCAGGAATGGGAGAAGATTTTTCTAAAAACCTAGGACTTAATTATAATAAGATTATAAATCTAGGACTTATAATAGTGTCTTTAATTTCATCAGTAGTAGTTATAACTGTAGGTAAAATACCTTTTTTAGGACTTATAATACCTAATATAGTTAGTATTTATAAAGGGGATAATTTGAAAAGTAGCCTTTATGATACAGCATTGCTTGGAGCAGTTTTCCTTTTAAGTTGTGATATATTGGGTAGGATAATTTTATATCCTTATGAAATATCCATAGGGCTTGTAGTTGGTGTAATAGGAAGCGCTATATTCCTTTATCTATTAATTAGGGGGAATAGCCATGAAGCATAAAAGAAAAATAATTTTACTTGGGATTATTTCAATAATAGTTATTTTGTTATTTATATTTATTGGAGTAAATAAAAACAATTTAAGCTATGTAGTCCCTAAAAGATCTTTAAAGGTTTTAACTATAGGATTAACAGCTGGGGCAATAGCTTTTTCTTCAATGATATTTCAAACTATAACTAATAATAGGATATTAACTCCTAGCGTACTAGGGTTAGATTCTTTATACATGTTTATTCAGACCTTTGTAGTTTTCATTTTTGGATCTAAAAATATTACTGTTATGAATAGAAATGTTAATTTCATTATATCTGTTAGCGTTATGGTGCTTTTTTCCATGGGTTTATATAAACTTTTATTTAAAAAGGAAGAAAAAGGTGTATTTTTCTTATTGCTAACAGGATTAATATTTGGAACATTATTTCAAAGTCTTTCAGATTTTATGCAAATGGTTATTGATCCTAATGAATTTTTAATCATACAAGATAAGATGTTTGCTAGCTTTAATAATATAAATACAGATATTTTATTAATATCGATTATAGGAATTCTTTTAATTATAGCTTATGCTTATGATTATTTTAAAGTACTAGATGTATTATTACTAGGCAAAGAGCAGGCAATAAACCTAGGAGTTCCTTACAATAAGGTTGTGAAAAGGATGCTTATAGTAATTTCAATATTAGTATCCATATCAACAGCTTTAGTTGGACCTATAACCTTTTTAGGCTTACTTGCTGTAAATCTTACCTATGAGTATATAAGAACTTATAAGCATAAATATCTAATCATAACCTCTGTATTTATAAGTATTATAGCTTTAGTTGGAGGACAATTTATTGTTGAAAGGCTCTTAAACTTTGGAACCCCCTTAAGCGTTATTATAAATTTTACTGGAGGGATTTATTTTATACATCTTTTATTAAAGGAGAGTAAGGCATGATAGAAGTAAATAATGTATTAAAGATTTATGGAAGTAATAAGGTTGTAGATAATGTGTCTTTAAAAATACAAAAGGGAAAAATAACATCATTTATTGGACCTAATGGTGCTGGAAAAAGTACTTTATTATCAATAATAAGTCGTCTCATAAGTAAGGATCAGGGTGATGTATTTATTGATGGGAAGGAAATAAATCAGTGGGATAATAAAGATCTTGCAAAAAAGATTTCTATACTAAAACAATCAAATCATTTAAATATAAGATTAAAAGTAAAAGAACTCGTTAGTTTTGGAAGATTCCCTCACTGCGAGGGTAACCTTTCAGATGAGGATTGGAAGTATGTAAATCAGGCTATAGAATACTTGGAACTTAAGGATATAGAGGACAAGTACCTAGATAAATTAAGTGGTGGACAAAGACAAAGGGCTTATATAGCTATGGTAGTTGCCCAAAACACAGACTATATCCTTTTAGATGAACCTTTAAATAGTCTAGATATGAAGCATTCGGTGCAAATTATGAAGATTTTAAGAAACTTAGTAGAAGAGCTTAATAAAACTGTAATTTTAGTTATACATGATATTAATTTTGCATCTTGTTATTCAGATTACATAGTAGCTCTAAAAGAAGGGAAAATAGCCAGTGAAGGAGCTACAAGTAAGATTATAGATAAAAAGGTTCTAGAGGATATATATGAAATGGAATTTAGAATAGAAAATATAGAAGATAACAGTATATGCGTTTATTTTTAATTATGAAGATAAAACTTAAAGGCTGTTAATTTATAATAAAAAAATTTTGAGGTGAAAAATATGAATAAAAAAGTAAGTATAATAGTAGGGATTTTAATAGTAATAATTGTTTCGGGATTTGTATTTTTGAAACTTAAGGACAATAAAAGGGAAGCTGAAAAGCCTGCACAGATAAAGATTAGTCATAAGCTAGGAGAAGCGGTTTTAAGTGCAACACCTAAGAAGGTAGTAGTTTTTGACTATGGTACTTTAGATTCATTAGATAAGATGGGCATAGAAATAGCAGGGCTTCCAAAATCAAGTATCCCAGCACATCTTGCAAAGTATAAAGATGATAATTATTTAGATCTAGGAACACTTTTTGAGCTTAACTTTGAAAAGATACACGAAATTAAACCAGATGTAATATTTATGTCAGGAAGACAATCTAAAGCATATGAGGAGCTTAATAAAATAGCTCCAACTATATATGTTAACATAGAAGATGGAAAGTATATGGAATCTTTTAAGAATAACCTAGAGATTTTAGGAAAAGTATTTAATAAAGAAGAGATGGTAAAAGCAGAGATTGAAAAGGTTAATGAGGCTATAAATATTGTAAACAAAAAGGTTAGCAAAAGTGGAAATAAGGCACTAATGACTTTGGTAAATGAAGGTGCTTTAAGTGTCTATGGAAAAGATTCGAGATTTAGCCTTATATACAATGAACTTGGGTTCCCACTTGCAGATGAAAATATAGAGAACTCAACTCATGGACAAAAGATTTCCTTTGAGTATATAGTTGAAAAGAACCCTGATTATATGTTTGTAGTTGATAGAGGGGCTGTTGTTTCAGGTGGAAATAAATCAATGAATAAGGTACTCGAAAATGATTTAATTAAAACTACATTAGCTTATAAAGATAGTAAAATTATATCATTAAATGCAGAGTACTGGTATATATCACCAGGGGGACTTGGTTCAACTATGGAAATGATAAAAGAGATAGAAGAATCTATTAAATAATTAAATTCTATTTAAGCTATGCAGTATAAAGCTGCCATTAAGTGTTTAAAGGTATAAGATGGATATATGATTAAGGTGGTTAAAAATTAGGGTGGTATAAGTATATAACAATGTACATAAGAGTGCTTTGTATGAAAATCTTACAAAGCACTTTTATGACACTAATAAACCTTTTACTTAGGACATTGGAAATGGAGTACATAATATTAAAAGGAGAATTAAAATATTATCTAAAGTCATTTTATAATGCTTCTAGAATATTTTTTATCTTCATAGACGCATAATCAATAACTGACTTAAGATTACTATTATTTTTCCCGGCACCTTGAGCTAGAAGCTTACTACCGCCACCTTTTCCATCTATAAGGCTTATAGCATCCTTTAAAAGATCATTCATGCTTAATTTTTGTACATCTTTTGAAGAGGCAAATATTAAATTAGCTCTTTCCTTTGAAGTTACTATCATAAGGGCTATAGTGTTTTCATGTTCTACAAGTTTTGAGGCTAGTTTACTTATATACTTTATGTCATCATCAATATATATTTTGCTTATAAGATTAAAGGTCCCTATTTTTTCTGAGCCTTCTAGGATTTCTTTAATTTGATAACTTTGAAGATCAACTTTTAACTTTTTATTACTATCTAGAGCTGATTTTAAGTTATCATTTAAATTCTTAATGGCGTTTATAGCTTCGTCTTCATTGCAACTTAAATGTCTGCAAAGGTCATAAGAGAATTTATCCTTTTTAAAACAATAGTCTACTGCTCGCCTTCCAGCTAATAATTCTATTCTTGTGACATTTCTATTTATCTCCAACCTTTTTATTTTTATCATTCTATGTTCTAGTTTAAAGCTAGGTTTACGCACTACCCTTGCATTAAAATGCA
>CAYYWN010000087.1:0-8055 GCA_964474485.1 uncultured Clostridium sp.
ATAAACTCTTTAATAATGATTGTAATGCTACTATAAAGCCTTATATCATCTTCTTCAAGTCTCTTCTTAGGTCCTTTAGTCTTTCCTCCAGCTCTTCTTACCTTTTGGGATATATGTCTTTCAAAAAGCAATCTATCTATATTTTTTTCAGTAAACACATATCCTTTTGGGGATACAGCATAAGCCTTTTTACCTATAACCATAGAGGCTACACCAAAGTCTCCTGTTACAACTATATCTCCTCTTTTCACATGATTAAATATAGCCATGTCTACACTTTGAAATCCACTGTCCATATATAAAACATTGCTGTAATCACTTGTTATATGATGATTTAAATCACAAAATATATCCATCTCTATTGAAAGCTCTTTTGCAGCTTTCTCTATTACATCTCTAGAAGGGCATGAGTCTCCATCCACAATAACTTTCATTAATCTTCTAATCTCTTTTCAAGTTCATCCTTTAAGTCTTCAAACCCAGGCTTTCCTAGTAGAGCAAACATATTCTTCTTATAAGCTTCAACTCCTGGCTGATCGAAGGGATTAACGCCTAATATATATCCACTTATGGCACAAGCTTTCTCAAAGAAATAAACCATATATCCAAAGTTAAATGGGGATATTTCAGAAATATTTATTATTATATTAGGTACTCCTCCATCATTATGTGCTAAAATTGTGCCTTGAAATGCTTTATTATTGACAAAATCCATGGTTTTTCCTGCTAAAAAGTTTAATCCATCTATATCTTCTTTATTTTTTTCTATAATTATTTCTTTTCTTGGTTTTTCTACATTTAATACAGTTTCAAATAAATTTCTTCTGCCATCTTGGATATATTGTCCCATAGAATGTAAATCTGTAGAAAAATCTACTGCTGCTGGGAATATACCTTTATTATTTTTTCCTTCACTTTCCCCATACAGCTGTTTCCACCACTCTGAAAAATAATGAAGAGATGGTTCATAATTCACCATAATTTCTATGTTTTTTTCTTTTCTATAAAGAAGATTTCTAACTGCTGCATATTTATAACAACTGTTCTCCTTCAAGTCATCATGAGCAAAGTCCTTCATAGCCTTTTCTGAACCTTTCATCATACTATCTATATCTACTCCAGAAGCTGCAATAGGTAATAGTCCTACTGCAGTTAGAACTGAAAATCTTCCACCTACATTATCAGGTATAACAAAGGTTTCATATCCTTCTTTGTCTGATAAAGATTTAAGTGCCCCCTTCTCCTTATCCGTAGTAGCAAATATCCTTTTTCTTGCTTCTTCTTTGCCGTATTTCTTTTCTAAAAGATCTTTAAATATCCTAAATGCAATAGCAGGTTCTGTGGTAGTTCCTGACTTTGAAATTATGTTAATAGATATATCCTTATCTTTTATAGTTTCTAAAAGATCTGTCATATATGTAGAGCTTATATTGTTACCTACAAAAAATATAGCTGGTGACTTTCTTTGATCTTTATTTAAAATGTTATAAAAGCTATGATTTAACATTTCTATAGCGGCTCTAGCACCAAGGTAAGATCCTCCAATGCCTATTACTAATAAAACTTCTGAATCCTTTCTAATCTTTTCGGCAGCACTTTTTATTCTGTTAAACTCTTCTTTATCATAATTTACCGGAAGATCAAGCCATCCTAAAAATTCCGATCCAAGACCTGTAGCACTATGCAGAGTTTTATGGGCTAGCTTCACTTCATTATCTATAGCCTCTATTTCTTTATCTTCTATGTAATCTTTAATATTTTTTAAATCTAAGCTTAACGGTTTATTCATAAATATCACTCCTAGCTTTATTAATACTCTTCTTATAATAAATTCTATCATTTACTTAACTTTTATTCTATTAAAAGATAAAGATAAAAATAAAAAAACTAGAACTTTTAAATTAAAACTTCTAGTTATACACATTAAAAATATTATCTCATAAGCCTTGTTATTAAGAAAAGTAATACTCCAAAAATAGCACTTGATATTAATACTATAGGCATTAAAATAGAATATTGTGCCAGTATTATTGCCCATATATCCTTTGCCGGAATTTTTTCTTGCTTTATCTTTGGTTCATTTTCTAATTCTTCATCAGTCCTAAAGGTAAGTCCCTCAAGACTTTCTTGATTATTATTTAAAAACATATCAATTCCTCCTAAGAGCTAAATTTACATTAATATTATCACAATATATAATTAAATACTACATAATGTTAAAGTATTAAATTTTATAAAGAGCATCTACGGATTTAAACCATAGATGCTCTAAAATCTTATATGTTACTTTACAAGGTGACAAGCAACAAAATGCTCATCTCCCACATTTTTAAATTCAGGAATTTCTTTACTGCATATATCCATAGCATAAGGACATCTTGTATGAAACTTACATCCAGATGGTGGATTTGCAGGACTTGGAATATCCCCTTTTAATATTATCCTATCTCTTCTTAATGTAGGATCTGGTATAGGTACCGCTGAAAGCAGTGCCTGCGTATACGGGTGAAGAGGATTTTCATATAATTTATTTTTAGGAGCAACCTCTATTAAGGATCCTAAATACATAACTCCAACTCTATGAGATATATGTTTAACAACACTTAAATCATGGGATATAAATAAATATGAGAAACCATTCTTTTCCTGTGAGTCCATCATTAAGTTTATTATTTGTGATTGTATTGAAACGTCCAGAGCTGATACTGGCTCATCTGCCACTATAAACTTAGGATTCATTATAAGGGCTCTTGCTATTCCTATTCTTTGCCTTTGCCCCCCTGAAAATTCATGAGGATATCTTCTTATATGATAAGGCGCAAGTCCACAAATCTTTAGAGTTTCTACAACTTTATCACTAATTTCTGATTTTGTGCAAAGACCATGTTGAAGCATAGCCTCACCAACTATATCTCCTATAGTCATTCTTGGATTTAAAGAACTATACGGATCTTGGAATATAATCTGCATTTTAGGTCTTAGAGCTCTCATTTCTTTTTTTGTAAGTTCATTAAGATCTCTATTTTCAAATATAACTTTTCCATCAGTTTTTTCTAGTAACCTAAGGATAGTTCTACCTGTAGTGCTCTTTCCACATCCTGATTCACCAACTAGTCCAAATGTTTCACCTTTTTTAATTTCAAAAGAAACATTATCCACTGCCTTTACATGTCCAACTGTTTTTGAGAATACTCCTGCTTTAATAGGGAAATACTTTTTTAGGTTTTCAACCTTTAAAATTGTTTCTGACATCTATTTCTCCTCCTCATAAAGCCAACATGCTACTTTATGTCCTGGCTCAATTTCAACTAATGGTGGAATCTTCTTTCTAAATATGTCCATAGCCTTTTCACATCTCTCGCAGAAGTAACAGTTATCTGGCATTCCAATTGGATTTGGAACTTGTCCTGGAATAGAATATAATCTTTTATCTTCCTGATTTAAAGCTGGCTTTGATTTTAATAACCCTGTAGTGTATGGATGCATAGGTTTTGCAAATAAGGTTTTAACATCTGATTCCTCTACTACTTTCCCAGCATACATAACTACAACGTAATCTGCCATCTCAGCTATAACCCCAAGATCATGGGTTATAAGCATTATTGAAGTATTTAGCTTTTCTTTTATATTTCTCATAAGATCTAATATTTGAGCTTGAATAGTAACATCAAGAGCTGTAGTTGGTTCATCAGCAATAAGTAGCTTTGGATTACAGGATAATGCCATAGCTATCATTACTCTTTGTCTCATACCACCACTAAGTTCATGTGGGTATGAATCTACAATTTTTTCAGCTCTTGGAATACCAACAAGCTTAACCATTTCAATAGCCTTTTTTCTTGCTTCTTCTTTACTTAATTTTTGATGAAGTATAACTGCTTCAGATATTTGAAAGCCTACAGTAAATACAGGATTTAAAGAAGTCATAGGCTCTTGGAATATAACTGACATCTTGTTCCCTCTTATTTCTCTCATTTCTGCATCACTTAAAGCTAGTATGCTCTTTCCTTCAAACAGTATATCTCCACTTACTATCTTTCCTGGAGGGCTTGGAATAAGTCTCATTAAGGACATTGAAGTAACTGACTTACCACATCCTGACTCTCCAACTATTCCTACGGTTTCTCCCTCTCTTATTTTAAAACTAACATCGTTAACCGCCTTAACTATGCCATCTTCTGTATAAAAGTAAGTTTTCAAATTTTTAAACTCTACTAAATCTTTAGCCATCACTATCACCTCTCTATTTCTTTAACTTAGGATCTATTGCATCCCTTAATCCATCACCAAATAAGTTTATAGCCATAACTGTTAGGAATATGGCAAGTCCTGGTGGCATCCAAAGCCAAGGTCTATATTGAATATTATACATATCATAAACTGATTGTATCATATTACCCCAAGATGCTGTTGGTGGTTGAACCCCAAGTCCTAAGAAACTTAGTGTTGACTCTGATAAAATTGCTCCCCCTAAACTAAGAGTTGCAGAAACAATAATTACAGGTATTGTATTTGGCAAAAGGTGCTTAAACATCTTTCTTGAATCAGTAAGTCCTAAAGCTTCTGCTGCTTCCATATATTCTTGTTCTCTAAGGGATAATATCTGTCCTCTTACCATACGGCAAAGTCCTGGCCAATTTAAAAGACCTATAACTGCCATAACAACGAATATTCTTCTTTCAGGTCTTATACCAAGATCTGAAAGTATAGCTGCAAGAACTATAAGCAGTGGTAATGATGGTATACTCATAAATATATCAACTATTCTCATTATAATAGTATCTACTATTCCACCATAATACCCTGCTATTGCTCCTAGTGTACTTCCTATTACCACTTGAATAACAACAGATGCTATACCAACAAACAAGGATATCCTACCTGCTGATAGAGTCCTTGCAAATATATCTCTTCCAAGTGTATCAGTACCAAACCAGTACTTAGAAGAGGGTCTTAAAAATCCATCTGTGTAGTTTACTTTATTTGGATCTTGCGTGAAGAAAGGTCCAAACACACAAATTACAACCATAGCTACTAGTATAAATAACCCTACCATAGCAAGCTTATTTTTTCTTAATCTTTTCCATATAGTTTTAAAAGGAGTTTCAATCTTTTCCTTTTTTTCAACTACTGGTGTATTATTATTATTTTTAGTATTCTCTGACATTTCCCCACCCCCTACTTAAGTCTGATTCTTGGGTCAACTATTGCATATGTAATGTCTGCAACTAAGTTACCAACTAAAGTTAGTATAGCTAAAAGCATTTCAAATCCCATTAAAAGCTGATAGTCTCTTCCGTTAATAGCCTCTATTGCCACCTTACCTATTCCAGGCCAAACAAAGATTTGTTCCGTTATAATAGCCCCCCCAAATAAACTTGGAAGATAAAATCCTAGTATGGTTATAACAGGTATCAAACCATTTCTAAGTGCATGCTTATAAACAACTACCTTTTCAGTAAGTCCTTTAGATCTAGCTGTTCTTACATAGTCTTGTCTTATAACTTCAAGCATACTTGTCCTTGTATATCTCATAAGTGATGCAACACTGCCTAAAGATAAAACTATAAATGGTAAAAACATATGATGCATAACATCTAAAATATGCCCTACAGAGGTCTTAGATACTCCAAGTGCTGTCATTCCAGACACTGGGAATAATCTTAAATCTACAGCAAACCATTTTATAAGTAACATACCAAAGAAAAACGACGGTATGGAAATTCCAATTAACGCAAACACTGTAAAGAACATATCGAATCCGGAGTATTGCTTAGTAGCTGAAATAACTCCAAGGGGTACTGCAATTATAGCACTTACTATAAATGAAGATAGTGATAAATAAAAGGAATTCCAAACATAGGTATTGATTACAGTCTTCACTGGCATCTTATGTTTTACTGACATTCCAAAGTCAAATCTTATAGCTTTTAAAGCCCAATTTATGTACCTCTTTGGTATACTTCCCTCTAAACCATATTGTGCCCTTAACTCTTGTTTCTTCTCCTCGGTCATTTTAGGATTTTGAATATTATCTACAGCATCTCCTGGTGCCAAGGCAAATACTGTAAACAAAATAATAGATACCCCTATTATTACTGGTATCATTTGCAGAAGCCTTCTTAATAAATATTGCCTCATTTTTATCCCCCATTCTAAATAATATATCCTAAATGTGCCCGGTAAATCTCCGGGCACATAATAGTTTAATTATTGTTGTATCTCATATTTATATAAATCTGCAGCGAAGTCTCTATAAGGAGATACATCTACATTCTTAATTCTTGAGTTTACAACCCACATATCTCTTCTTTGATAAACGAAGATATATGGAAGATCTTTATTTAATTCTTTATACATTTCTTGATATATTTTAGCTCTCTCCTCTTGGCTAGTAGCTCTTAATCCTTTTTCTAAGAACTCATCTACTTTAGCATTGGAATATCCATTTTGGTTTTGTGATCCAGCAGTTTTAAATATAGTAGTTGCATCTGGATCTGGAGTTAAAACCCAAGCCATGAAGTACATATCATAGTCTCCATTTTCTTGTTTTACTTTAGCCTTTACTGTATTAAAATCCATTTGTTCTGGCTTAAATTCTATACCCGCCTGTTTAAAATCACCTGCAGCAATAGCTAGTATTGCATCATTAACTTCATTTGGTGTTGAAGCTAAGAACTTTAAAGAAAGTCTCTTTCCATCTTTCTCTCTTATTCCATCTGAACCTTTTTTCCAGCCTGCTTCATCAAGTAATGCATTAGCTTTGTCTAAATTAAATTCGTATTTTTCAACGTCATCTGTATAAGCCCATGAAACTTTTGATTGAGGGATATTTATAACGTTGGCATATCCTTTATAAACGTTTTGTGCGATAGCTTCTCTATTTAAAGCATAAGCTATAGCTTGACGTACTTTTGCGTCTTTTAAAATTTCTTTTCTATGATTAAATGCCATATATCCATATCCGTTAGTTGGGAATATGTGTTGATCTAAGAATCCTTTAGTTTTAATTTGTGATACGTTCTCAACACTAACTGTTAAAGCATTTATATCAACTTCACCAGTTTCTAATCATTGCATTGCGGTATTTTTGTTTGTAACTTTATATATTAAATTAGGAATTTTAGCCTTACCTCTAAAGAAATTTTCATTAGCTTCAAATGTTACGCTTTGTCCTTCTTTATATTCTTTTAATTTGTATGGGCCTGAGAACACTTCTGGAGTTCTATGAACTGCTTGAAGCTTGTCTCCTTCACCTTGTTTGTAATATTTTCCATAAAATTCTTTAGGCATTGGTTGAAAATTTCCCATATCATATATAGCTGATGCATTAACCTCTTCTAATGTAACTTTAAGCGTTTTAGCATCAACTTTTTCTATACCTGAAATTTTATCTGAAGTTCCATCATGATATGCAGCCCAACCTTTTATATTTAGAGAACTATAATCTGATGGTCCATCATATTTTGCATCTGACTTAACTAGCATTGTAAATTCTAAGTCATCGCTTGTAATTGGATTACCACTGCTCCATTTTACTCCATCTTTCAAAGTGATTGTATATGTTAAACCATCTTCTGAGGGCTTAACTGAACCTAAAGAATCTTCTAGTGTTCCATCATGTTTAATGTCTGTGATATATGAAAACATAGCATCAGATACATATCTATCATATGAACTTTCACGATATGCTGGATTAAATACTCCATCTGGAGCATCTATACCTATTACTATAGTATCTTTTCTATTTTTAGCTGCTTCTGGATTTTTTGAAGGATCCTCAGCCTTTATAACTTCAGTTGCCTTATTAGTCAAATCGCCGTCTGGTTTGCTTTGTTCTCCACTTTGTTCTGGTGCCTTACTACCACAGGCTGTTAATGTTATAGCTAAAGTAGCTACTCCAGCAACTGTAGTAAGAAGCTTATTTCTTTTCATAAACGTTCCCCCTCTTAAATTTTGATTTTTTTATATTTAAATAACACTGTACCTATAAGTTTCCCCGTAAATATTGTTTTAGATACATTTTATCTATATTACCTTTAGACATAAGTTGTA
>CAYYWN010000088.1:0-8032 GCA_964474485.1 uncultured Clostridium sp.
AAAAAATATTAAATTAGCAAATGAATTAATAGATTTTATCTATGAGAGTCCTACAGCTTTTCATGCAGTTAGCGCTGTAAAATCAATGTTAAAACAAGAAGGTTTTACAGAAGTTTTGGACTAAGAAAAATGGAATCTTAAAAAAGGTGGAAAATATTTCACAACTCAAAATGATTCAGCTCTTATTGCTTTTGTAGTAGGACAAGGAGATTTAGAAAGCAATGGATTTAAACTAATAGGTGCACATACAGATTCACCTTCATTTAGAATAAAACCATTTCCAGAAATGACTTCTGAAAATACTTATGTAAGATTAAACACAGAGGTTTATGGGGGACCAATACTTAATACTTGGATGGATAGACCACTTTCTATAGCAGGTAGAGTTACTTTAAGAGGAAATAATCCACTTTTCCCAGAAACAAGACTTTTAAATATAAATAAACCGATACTTATAATTCCTAATATAGCGATACACATGAATAGAGAAGTAAATCAAGGGGTGGAATTAAATAAACAAAAAGATACACTTCCATTATTATCATTAGTAAATGAAAGCCTTGAAAAAGATAAATATTTAATAAATACTATAGCTTCAGAGCTAGCTGTAGATGTAAGTGATATATTAGACTTTGATTTATTCCTTTACGAATATGAAAAAGGAAGTGTTATAGGCTTAAATAAAGAGTTCATATCTTCACCAAGGCTAGATGACCTTGCTATGGTTCATGCAGGAATAAAGGCACTTATAAATACAAAGGTTAATATGGCTACAAATGTTATGGTGTGCTTCGACAATGAAGAGGTAGGAAGTTCCACAAAGCAAGGAGCGGATTCTAACCTATTAAGTAACATATTAGAGAGAATAGTTCTAAGTTTTAATAAAGGTAGAGAAGATTTCTTTAGATCACTTTCAAATTCCTTTATGATATCAGCAGATTTAGCTCATGCAGTTCATCCAAATGCAGGTGAAAAGCATGATCCTGTAAATAGACCAGTTATAAATAAAGGACCAGTTATAAAGATAAGTGCAAATCAAAGCTATACCTCAGATAGTAATTCTATAGCAGTATATGAGCAAATTTGTAACAATGCAGGAGTACCTGTACAAAAGTTTGTAAATAGATCAGACTTAAGAGGTGGATCTACTATAGGACCTATATCTTCTACACATCTTCATATAAGATCTGTAGATATTGGAACACCAATACTTGCAATGCACTCTATAAGAGAGCTTGGTGGAATAGAAGATCAAAAGTCTATAACTAAATCATTTGAAGAGTTTTATAGGATTTAAAAAATTTATTACAATCTTTATTAAGGATATAATTTAAAGGATACCAGAAAAGAAATTTACTGGTATCCTTATTTTTGTATCTATAATTTTATGTAAATATGTGAATACTAAAAAGGCATGTTACAAATATGAAAATAAGCTAACAAAAGGAGTCGGATATTATGACGTATATATTTTTAGCTGTAGGTTTATTATTAGTTGCCCTATTCACATATCTAATAAAGTTTAAAAAAGATAGTAGAAATGAGCAAAATATAATTCATGACGAAGATAGAAAAGAAGATTTAAATTATAAAGACATTGACGATTTGGCATCTGTGATAGCTAATAATAAAATAATTCCAAATAAAAGAATTAAAGAAAAAAGGTTAATGAATAAACTACATGAAGACTATAAAAATATAATAAAGAATTATGAAATGTTAAAAGAAAGTGAAAAGATACAAAAAAATTTAACAGAAGCTGCAGAATGGCTTTTGGATAATATATATATGATAGAAAAAGAATATAAGACTATAAAATACAATATTCCTAAAGATTATTGTAGATACCTTCCTGCAGTAGAAAATAAGGTTTGTGATAGAAATCTTAGAGTTTTTTATATGGCTAAAACTTTTGTTAATTACTTTGATAATAGTGTAGATAAAGATAATATAGAGGACTTTTTAATAAGTTATGAAAATTATAATCATCTTTCTATGGGAGAGTTATGGTCTTTTCCTTTAATGCTAAGGATGGTACTTATAGATTCTATAAGTAAAAACTCATCAATAATTAATCAGATTCATAATGAAAGAAAAAGATCAGATGATATAATAGATAAATTAGTTTTAGCATATACAGAAAATAGGACAAAAGAATATCTAGGAGTATTAAAGGATAAAGACATACCTTATAGTGATACCTTTATAGATAAATTTATAAAATCTGTTAAAGATAATGGTTTAGAAGAAGAAAATATATATTTGTGGATTGAAGATAAATATGGCATTCCAAGAGAAGATATATTTTTAATAAGTAGAAGAGAGCGTATATCTCAATTTAATTTAAAGTGCTCTATGGAAAATGCGATAACATCTTTAAAAAATATAGAATCTAAAGACTGGAAGTGTATATTTGAAAAGGTAAGTTATGTAGAAAAGACACTTTCAAAAGATCCTCTCCATGTATATACTTCTATGGACTTTAGCTCGCGTGATTACTATAGGCATGAACTAGAGAAAATTGCAAGAAAGACTAAAGTAGAGGAAAGCGATGTAGTAGATAAGGTATTAGAGCTAAGCACAGAAAACAACTTACAACTAAGGGAAGTGGGAAATAAAGAAAATTATAAATGCCATGTTGGATATTACCTAATAGATGAAGGTTCAAGAGAACTTAAAGAATGTTTTATAAATAAAAATAGTGCTATGAACAAACTATCATCATTTTCAAAAAGAAATAAATTTACTATGTATATTTCTTTTATAATATTAATGATAGCAATTTTTGAGTATTCAATTTTACATAACTTCAGACTAAAGGATTTAGATATTAAAATATATAAGTATATACTAGGTTTTATAGTACTTATAATACCTTTAAGTGAAATTGTTATATCTATTTTTCATTGGATTATAATTAAATATACAGTTCCAAAGTTTGTGCCAAAAATAGAATTCAAAAAAGCTATTCCAAAAGAATATAAAACTATGGTAGTAATACCTACCTTGATAAACAATGAAATAAGAGGAAAGGAGCTCATAAAAGACTTAGAAGTATACTACCTTGCAAGCAGAATGGATGGAATTTGTTTTGGAGTCTTAGGAGACTTTAAGGATTCAAAAACAAAAGAAGAGCTAGGTGACAATATAATAGTAGAAACTATGTTAAAAGAAATAAGAAAATTAAATAAAAAGTATTCAAAAGGTGAGGATATCTTTTATTTTTTTAATAGGTATAGACAATACAATGAAAAAGAAGAAGTGTTTCTAGGCTGGGAGAGAAAAAGAGGCAAACTTATGGAGTTTAACTATTTATTAAGAGGAGATGAAAACACTAGTTATGATGTAATAAGTGGTGATATATCTAAACTTCAAGAGATAAAATATGTAATAACTTTAGATGCAGATACTAAGTTACCAATGGGAACGGCTAAAGGACTTATTGGTGCCATGGCGCACGTATTAAACAAACCTCATGTAGATAGAGACTTAAAAAAGGTAGTAAGAGGATATGGTTTAATGCAGCCAAGGATTACAGTAGGTATAGAGGATTCAAATAAGACCCTTTTCTCTAAAATATTTTCTGGGGAAGCTGGAGTGGATACGTATACGACAGCTGTGTCTGATGTATATCAAGATTTATTCTATGAAGGTATATTTACAGGTAAGGGTATATACGACGTAGATGTATTTAATGAAATGTTAATGACTGCTATTCCTGAAAATTCTGTGCTAAGTCATGATCTTTTAGAAGGAAGCTATGTAAGGTGCGCTTTAGTAACAGATCTACAACTAGTAGATGGTTACCCTGCATATTATAGCTCTAGCATATTAAGACTTCATAGATGGGTAAGAGGTGATTTTCAGTTACTACCTTGGCTATATAAAAAGTCTCCCATTAACTCATTATCAAAATGGAAGATAATCGATAATTTAAGGCGAAGTTTAATTACACCATCTATTATTATATTATTTTTGTATGCACTGATATTAGAACCTGGAGGATATCACACAGGAACTGCTGTTGGGATTATTGCCATGATATGCCCTATGTTATTTAATATAATAGATATTGTAACAGCACCTTTAAAAAACATAAGTGTTTTTACATACACTAAATCTTTTAAAAGAACAATAGAGCAAGTAATTTTAATGTTTGCATTTATACCATATAAAGCTTTCATGATGATAGATGCAATAGTTAGAACATTATATAGATTACTTATTAGTAAAAAGAATTTACTTCAGTGGAAAACAGCTGCAGATGTTGAATCAAAAGCTGGAACTAGACTTATAGATTATGTGGAATCTATGGCTATAGGAAGTGTAATTGGTATAGCAGTGTTTTATTTATCTTATATAAATAGTAGAGAAGCATTTTATGTTTACATAGTGCCAAGCCTTTTATGGATATTAAGTCCAATTATAGCCTACTATATAAGCAAAGAAATTAACATAGATACTGAAGATTTTAAGAGGGAAGAAGTAGACTTATTAAAAGATATATCAAGAAGAACCTGGGCATATTTTGAAGATTTTATTAATGAGGAAAGTAATTGGCTTGCTCCAGATAATTTTCAACAAGAGCCATTAAAAGGCTTAGCTTGTAGGACATCGCCTACTAATATAGGAATGATATTTACTTCTAATATATCAGCTTATGATCTAGGTTATATTTGCATAGAAGAAGTAGTGAATAGAATAGATAAATCTATACATTCAGTAATGAATTTAGAAAAGTATCATGGACATCTTTATAATTGGTATGACACTGAAACATCAAAAGCTTTGTATCCTAGGTACGTATCTACAGTAGACAGTGGTAATTTAGTAGCTTGTCTTTGGATAGTACCAGAAACACTTAAAGAATACTTGAAAAAACCGCTTATAAATAAAGATTCTATGAAAGGTTTAGAAGATACTATAAGATTACTATTGGAGGAGATTGGAAAAGGTAATATTTACTTTGATAAAAATCTAGATTTTACTTCCTACAAATCCTTAAAAGATTATAAAGATAAGCTTAGGTCTATAAGAGATGGATGTTTTTATATAGAAAAAGAAGAGCAGGATAACTATTATTGGAATAAAAAACTAAAATCTATGATAAATAAAAGACTTAAAGAGTTGCAAAACTTATTACCTTTTCTTGATACTGCAATGGAGGAAGGGGGAGATTTTAGTAATAAGTTAATGGACATAGTTATAAATACTAACCTAGAGGATCTGCCAGATACATTAAATAATTTAAAAAGTACAAGTGAATGCTCTTTTGAGCTAAAAGTTCTTATTGAAAATAGTATAAAAGAAATATGTAGATTTATAAATAAGATTAAAATCTTAAATTTAAATTGTGAAAACATAATAAAAGAAACGGATTTCAAAATGTTATATGATGAAAGTGGGGGCTTATTTTACATTGGATATAACCTAGAAGAAGAAAGCTATAGCGATTCTTATTATGATCTTTTAGCCTCTGAGTCTAGAATAGCTAGTTATATAGCCATTGCAAAGGGAGACATAGAGTATAAACATTGGTTTAAGCTTGGGAGATCTTTAAGAAAGGTTGAAAAAAACAAGATATTAATGTCTTGGAGCGGTACTATGTTTGAATATTTAATGCCACTACTTTTAATGAGATCATATCCTGATACCTTACTAGAAGAAACTTATAAGGGAATAGTAGATTCTCAAAAAGCATATGCAAAAAGACTTAATATACCTTTTGGTATATCAGAATCTGCTTACTTTAAATTTGACTTAGAGGAAAATTTTCAGTATAAGGCCTTTGGGGTACCAAATGTGGGACTTAAAAGAGGGCTTGAAGACGATACTGTTATATCACCATACTCAACTGTAATGGCTCTTATGGTAGACTTTAAAGCCGCTATGGAGAATATTAAATCTTTAATAAATATAGGGATGTTAGGTAAATATGGATTATATGAAGCTTTAGATTATACAAAAGAAAGAATTCCAAAAGGAAAAGAGAAAGCTTTGGTAAAATCCTATATGGTTCATCATCAAGGCATGAGTTTTATGGCTTTAAATAATATAATCAATAAAGATATACTACAAAAAAGGTTTCATAATATTCCTGAAGTTAAATCTATAGAATTATTACTTCAAGAAAAACCTATAAATAGAATAGTATTTAGCAGAAAAGAAGAGCTTTCATATTTAAAGAAAGAAATTTATGAAAAGAATATGTTAATAAGAAGGCATAGTGATGCAAATACAAAGTTCCCTGAAGTTCAAGTATTATCTAATGGGGATTACTCTTTAATGATAACTAATGATGGTAGTGGATATGGGAAAAAAGAAGATATGATGTTATATAGATGGAGAGAAGATCCTACAACTTCTGTAGGGGGGCAGTATTTTTATATAAAGAATTTAAATTCTAATGAATTTTGGAGTGCTACCTATGAACCCTGCAAGCATGAAGGAGAAGAGTATGAAGCTATATTTTCATTAGATAAGGCTCAGTATAGAAGAAAAGATGGAAATATGTTAAGTAAACTAGATGTTAGTATTGCTAGTTATGATAATACGGAAATAAGAAAATTAACTATAACCAATAATAGTGATAGTACTAGAGATATAGAAGTAACAAGTTATATGGAAGTAACACTTTCAAGCTATGAAGCAGATGTAGCCCATCCATCCTTTAGTAACTTATTTATAAATACTGAATATATAGAAGAAAATCAATGTGTTTTAGCAAGTAGAAGACCTAGAAGTAAGGGCGAAAAAAGAAAATATCTAGCAAATAAAATTATTTCAAAGGGTGATACATTAGGCGCATTACAATATGAAACAAATAGATTAAATTTTATAGGAAGGAATAGAAATCTTTCTAATCCTTATATAATGGAAAGCGAAGTACCTTTAAAAAATACAGTAGGATATGTGCTCGATCCTATAATAAGTTTAAGAAGGGTATTTAAAATTAAAAAGGGTCAGAGTGCACAAATAGCTTTTATAACTTCTGTAAGCGATAATAAAGAGGAAATTTTAGATATAGTAAATAGATATGAAACTATAAAAGATATCGATAGAGCTTTTAATATATCTAATAATGAGGTTAAAAGTGAACTAAAGCAGCTTGGAATAACATCAAATCAAGCAAATTTATATCAAATTTTTGCCTCTAAGATAATATTTATAAATGGCTCAAAAAAGGAAAGAGAAGAATACTTAAAAGGTATAAAAAGAAGTCAAAAAAATCTCTGGAGTTATGGTATATCTGGGGACTATCCTATAGTTTTAGTTAAGACTTCTAAAAATGAAGATTTAGAGTTAGTAACACAGGTTCTTATGGCTTACAAATACTTAAACAAAAAAGCTATAAAATTTGACTGCATAATACTTAATGAAGAAGATTCGTCCTATGATGAACCATTGCAAAAGGAAATAAAAGAGATTATAGGAAAACTTGGACTTAGTAATAAAGAAGAAAAAAGAGCTGGAATATTTGTTAAAAGTAAGCACAGTATAGAAAAAGAAGATATAAATCTTATATTAGGTATTGCTAAATTCGTTTTTTATGGAGAAAGAGGTAACTTCAATAGTAATATTAAAGAGCAGATAGAAAAGCAAACGGAAGATAAATCGGAACAATTAACTAATAATATTGAGTTTACACCAAAAAATAATGCAGTAAGCTTTATTAGGAACTACAATTATAATAATAAAACAATTATAAATGCTAATAGCTATTCTAAGGATGACTATAATAAGTCTTGGAATAGAGAAATTGAAGGAATTAAACACTTAAAGTGGATAAAGAATAGTTTTTCTTCAGAGTTTAGCTTAGAAATAAGTAAATCTTATGAAGTAGGAGCAAAAGAGGATGCACGAAGAAAAGATTTTTTTGATACATCTGAATTATTGTTTTTTAATGGCATTGGAGGATGTCATCCTAAAAAAAACAGTTATATTATATGTCTAAAATCCTATAACAATACTCTTGCACCCTGGATAAATATATTATCTAATAAGGAATTTGGATGCTTTATTTCAGAAAGTG
>CAYYWN010000089.1:0-7980 GCA_964474485.1 uncultured Clostridium sp.
TAACTTTATTTTATATTATACAATGAATTTTTACAATAGCTTATTATTGAAATAGCCTATTCATCTATAATCTCTACATTATCTTTACCAAATGCTTCTATTAGGATCTTTTCCCTACTATCATCCTCTTCTATTTCTTCTTCTACTATATACTTAACCTTTACCCCTTCTTTTAAGTTTTCTGAGAATATGTCTTCAACTATCTTTTTATTTTCTAAGGTTTCAAGCCTAGGTTTATTAAAAGCATATTGCTTTCCATACTCTATTTCTATTACTCCATTTTTACATCTTATAGGAACTCCTGTTAATAAAGATGCATATATAACCATATGTCTTTTGTTTTTTATAGTTTCTAATATATCTTTCCATGAATTTTTAACTACATCTATAGTCAACGTAGAATTTTCATTAAATTTTTCAACTGGCCTTATATTAGAATTCTTATTTTGTGAAGAGGCATCGGATTTTACTTTCTGTTTATTAGAATTAGAGGATTTTTCAGCAGCTATACTTTCACATTCTACCGTTATCTTTCCTTGCTTTATTACCTCTTCTAATTTATTTATCCTCGCTAACATAACTTCTTTTGAAGTATCATATTCAATTTTGCACATTTTGATGACTGCAAGTTCTAAATAAACCCTAGATTGTTTACTCCACTTAGACTGTTCTTCTGCCTCTTGCAATATCCTTATACATCTCATTATCTCTTCTATTCTTATTTTATCCCCTTGAAGCTTTAAGTTAGAAATACTCTCTTTAGACATATCCAAAACTTCTTCTGGACTATTACTAACCTTCATCATAAGAAGATTTCTAAAATGACTTATAAAATCTTTTATTGCTGTATGAACATCTTTACCACTTAATACTATCTCATCTATAGTTCTTATAGCCTTTTCTATATCCTTATTTATAATAGAGTCTGCAAGGGTTATTAGGTTTTCGTTACTAACAAGTCCTAACATTGCAATTAGATCATCATAATCTACCTTTCCACTACCCATGGAAATAGCTTGATCTAATACACTTAAAGAATCCCTCATAGCTCCATCAGATATTTTAGCTATAAGATTTAAACTAGCATCATCAGCAAAAACGCCTTGTTCATTTACTATTTTCCTGAGCCTTAAAGATATCTCTTCATATTTTATCCTTTTAAAATCAAATCTCTGGCATCTAGATAATATTGTAATAGGCAGTTTTTGTGGGTCTGTAGTTGCTAATATAAATACCACTCTTTTAGGAGGTTCTTCTAGTGTCTTTAGAAATGCATTTACAGCACCATCTGTTAACATATGAACCTCATCCATTATGTAAACTTTGTATTTAGCTTCCTGTGGAGGATATTGGACGTCATCAATAAGATCTCTTATATTATCTACTTTATTATTAGAAGCGGCATCAATTTCTACCACATCTATAGCGAGCCCCTTATTTATCTTAATGCACATATCGCATTTATTGCAAGGTTCCCCATCTTTTAAATCAAGGCAGTTTAAAGCCTTAGCCATTATCTTAGCTGTAGATGTCTTACCAGTTCCTCTTGTACCACAAAACAAATAAGCATGAGCTATTCTATCACCCTTTATTTGATTTTTAAGGGTAATACTAATATGATCTTGCCCTACAACATCATTAAAAATTCTAGGTCTCCATTCTCTATACAATGCCGTGTATGCCAATGCTATCACCTCTTCTTTTATAACCATTTCACTTATAATAATATTATACATCAAATAGGAGTGATTAGTCTAAAGTATGTATATATAGTAGCTAAATTTAACATATTCCTTTAACAATATAAATAATACCACCCATATTTTAAAGGCATCTTCAAAAGTCGCTGGTATATTTACCCCAATCTTTTAAAAATGCCTTAACAAAACCTATTTAATCTCTTTTATTAATCTCTTTTATATAATAATTATATTCATACCATTTATCATTATCAGTGTGTAAGTTAATTTTATTAACCTTAATCCAATTATTATAGGTTACTTGATCTATATTACCTTCTTTAAGAGCCTTATCCATTTCTTTTAAAGCATCAAAGGATAGAATCTTAAGATAACTTCCATACATCCCTTTATCCTTATACATTTCAATATTTTTTCTCGCTATAAAGGCATCTATATTAAAGAAGTTTATAGCTAAATAGAACACTACAGAAACTACCAAGATAGGCTTAAACATGCTAACTTTCATCCATATATAAATAAGTTCTAATATAATAATTATTCCTAGAAGTATTATAAATAGTTGTACAAGTATCCTAAGCCTAGTATACCCAAAGGCTTCAACATACATGTTCATCTTATAAAAGGCTGAAAACATCATATTCAGTGTAAATCCAACTATAAAGGTGTATAAAACATTTAACGTAATACTTATCTTTTCATCTTTCCCGATGACCTTCGCCTTTAAAAAAGATATTAAAACCATATTTATAATAGTAATAACCACTAGTTCAAAGAAACCTTTTCTTGCATAATCAGAGTAAGATAAGCCTCCTGGTAAGAGTTCCAAATCCCCAGCGTATAAATAGCTTATTTGAACCTTTGTAAAAACTAAATAAAGCATATTTATAATTATAAGCAAAGTAATTATCTTTATGGGTTCTATGGTTTCTTTTTTAAAATACTGGTTAGATTCATCCCTAAATTTATATCTAAAGCTCCAAATGAGACCAAATATATAAATAGATATAAATATAGAAGAAATAAACTGCCAAAATGAATCCCTTATCTTAAATAAGGTAATAGTTTCATTTAAATTCTTGATATAATATCCAAATACATTATCTGCTCTAGATAATAAACTTCCAAGTAACAATATGACAGGTATAGATATAAGTATACCTTGTAGTATGGATTTATATACTTCTTTATCCTTTTTATTTGTTCTCTCTTTTAACAGTTTAAATGTAACATCTGGAACCTTTGTAGTGGTTTTAAAGCTATGTGTAAATATTCTTTTAAAAAATCCATTTATGAAATTTCCTAGGTTAAAATCTACATCTTTATAATTTAAAACTATAAAACCCATTATTAGTGTGGCCGGAACAAAAATTCTATTTAAACTTCTAATAAGCGGATTTGTGTAAATAGCAAAGGTTAAAGATACTAGCATACTACTACCTATCAAAAAGTAACCAAGTAAGCTCTTTTTATTTTTTATACCGTTAATCGCAATAAAGTACATTATCACTATAGATGTGAATATAAGGTAAGATATACCTAAATAAGATGAAGCTGTGTATCTTTTATCAAAAGAAAAAATAAAGTAGATAACTCCTATCAATACACTTAATATAAGTGCCCTTAGTTTTAAGTTCATAGGAGTCTTTTCATCTATCCTTTTATCACTTATTAATAAATTTACTTTTCTCAAATATTTGTTTCCCTTATCGCTGTCTTTAAGCCAATCTTCAATTCGAGAAATTCCAATGGAATTATGCTTATGTTTTATACAATTTTCTATAATAACTTTTATAATTAAAACATCTCTTTCACATAGCTTTTGTAAAATGCTTATGTCTTCCCATACCAAGTCTTCCGGTAATTCTTCTTTTAAAGGGTATGCTTTATTACTATAATCCACTAAATACAGAGAAAAACCATTCATAAACATATCTAAATTAGGATCTATCTTAAGTAACTCTTGTTCACTATTACTTATCTTTGATATTAAATATTCATTTAATGAATTTTTTTCATCTTCACCTTTAGCAACATTTATTATAGGAAGTCTTAAGATTGTTGTTCCAATTTGATTTTTTAACAAAATCTTATCTTCATTAATTATTAAAGCCACTATACCAGCCATGATAACCCTCCTTATTTTCACCTAATATTTGGAACTTAACATAACGCCACTTTATAATTATTAAAGTCTTTTATTCTACATATTCTAAGATATCTCCTGGCTGACAATTAAGCTCTCTACATATAGCTTCAAGGGTAGAGAATCTTACAGCCTTAGCTCTATCATTTTTTAAAATAGATAGATTTGCATTAGTTATACCCACCTTCTGTGCTAAGTCCTGTAAAGATATCTTCCTTCTAGCCATCATAACGTCTAAATTAACAACTATAGCCATAGGTACTCTCCTTTCAAATACTGATCTTTATAAATCTTTTATATTTAAGATAATCTTCATCCTAAACATATTTCTTTCTAATTAAAGTCATTTTCATCTAACATACAACCTTTTATACCGTAAAATCATTTTCATCTTTATAATCTATGGCCTGTTGGAATACTTTAGATAATATATATATAAAGCAACCTGCAAAGATGAATATTATAAACTCCATATCCGTATGAACTCCTTTATTATCAACATAAATAAATTGAAACTCCTTTAGATTTGAGTTGAATATAAAGTTAATGATGTAACAAAAAGCTATAGCAAAACACTGCATAGAAATTTTCTTTAAAATAACTACATTTGATGCAACAAAGGGATTAGAATTAACTAATGAACTCAATACTTTTATTAGGTTAAATACAATTAAAAATACACAGCAAATACCTACAGCAAGAAGCACTGCTATAAGAACTTTTTTACCCGTAGATATCTCGCACGAAACCTCACCTAAAAGCACACTTTTAAATATTAATATAGTTGCAATAGCTCCTATTATTAATAGCAAATCTAAAGTCTTCTTTAAAACACTAGACATTGATCCTTTTCCATAATACTTCATAAAATCACCTTCCAAAATATAATTTCTAATTAAATAGTATCACTTATTGAAATGTTTTTCAACACTTTTTTATTGGTTATCAATATATTATATAATTTAAGGCAAAATAAAAAAAGGCTTTAAAGCCTTTCTAATAAACTATGTAAACCGTGCACCTCATCTTGACTTAACCTCATAAGCGTTACCTGTAGAGTTAACTCAAGTCAGGTTAATCCACGGCACATGAAAGTATCCACTTACCGCTGCTTCCTTCCGGATCTGACGGGGTTCATGGGCTTTCATTGCGTGGGACCCAACTATCAACGCCACTTTTACAGGGCAGACCTTACAAGATAGAAGCCGCAATGAGGAATTCAATCCTGCTGTAGCGGATTGCAGGTTATAGGGCACCGCTAACTCCCCATCTAGCACGGCAAAAATAAAATGGCGGAGAGAGAGGGATTCGAACCCACGGTAGGTGTTACCCTACACACGCTTTCCAGGCGTGCTCCTTAAGCCACTCGGACATCTCTCCATATATGTTTTATTTTATTTAATTGCTACATCAGCTATTATACTATCAAATATATCTTATTTCAATAGATTTTTAAAATTAATTTTTTTAATATAAAAAGTATTAATTAAACTATTTATTTTATTGGATATTAATTATCATGTTAATTAAGTATCTTATGTGAGTTTCATATATAATAATTTTTACCTTTATTAAGTTTACTATATCCTTATATACCTTCTAGTATATATTAAACGCTCTAATATTTTAAGTTACATTTTCATATACCTAGGTTATAATATACTAGATAAAAAATATGAGAAAGGTAGGTGAATGCTGTCTTTATAGATAGCAAATTTATGAATTATGAAATTAAAGGTAACTCCTTACCCGTTGTAATATGTAGGCTAAATGCTAATGAAACCATTTTATCTGAATCAGGAGCTATGGGATGGATGTCTGATAATATTGTTATGGATACAAATATAAAAGGTGGTATTTTTAAAGGTATAGCTAGAGCTTTTGCTGGTGAGTCTGTATTTTTAAATACCTTTACATCCAGAGTAAACAATGGTCTCATTGCTTTCCCATCGTCTTTTCCCGGTAAAATTGTAGCAAAACAATTATCTGATAACGAATATATAATATGTCAAAAAGGAGCATTCTTGGCAGGCGATTCTTCTATTTCAGTAGAGGCGTTCTTTAAAAAAAAACTAGGGGCTGGATTTTTTGGTGGTGAAGGCTTTATATTACAAAAGATAACAGGTCCTGGAATGGTATTTTTAGAGCTAGATGGTCATGTAGAAGAATATGATCTATCTCCAGGTGAGGTTATGAAAGTAGATACTGGTAATGTTGCTGCTTTTGAAAGTTCAGTAAAATTTGATATAGAAACAGTAAAAGGAATAAAAAATGTATTCTTTGGTGGTGAAGGTTTATTTCTAACTGTTTTAACAGGTCCTGGTAAAATATATCTACAAACCATGCCTATACAAAATTTAGCGGGAGAAATTTCTAGATACTTTAACACAGGAAGTTCTAATTAATAAAGTTGAACGTAATTAGTTGAATAAGATATAATGTAGTGCTAAAATGGATTTGTGAAAACTGAATAGTTAGATAACACAGGGGTGCCGAAATTGGTTGGCTGAGACTAAGATCCTTAAATCTTTGACCCTATGAACCTGAAATGGGTAATACCAGCGTAGGAAGATGTTTACTTTTGTTTTATTGCTAATGGCGTAAAAGGTACAAGCTTCTGCTTGTACCTTTTTTTATTTTGTATTTATATATTTTAAGGAGGTAATAAATTTTGAAAAATGTTTTAACTATAGCCGGCTCAGATAGCTCTGGTGGAGCAGGTATACAGGCAGATTTAAAGACCTTTATCGCAAATGGAGTTTATGGTATGAGCGTTATTACAGCTGTGACAGCACAAAATACCAAGGGAGTCTTTGACGTTCAAGATATAGATGCTGATATTATAAAAGCACAAATTGATGCAATTTTCACAGATATTAAAGTAGATTCCGTTAAAATTGGCATGGTTTCAAAAGTTGATACAATTAATGCTATAAGTGAAAAGCTAAATGAGTATAAGCCAATTAATATTGTTTTAGATCCTGTAATGATATCTAAGAGTGGGTATTCATTATTAAAGCCCGAATCTAAAAAGACCTTAATCACTAAACTCATACCATTAGCAGATATTATTACTCCTAACATCCCAGAAGCAGAAGAAATACTTAGAGAAGTTGATGCAAAAATTACTTCAATAAAAACAGTTGAAGATATGGAAAAGGCTGCAAAAGAAATCTATAAATTTGGTTGTAAAAACGTTCTTTTAAAAGGAGGTCATATGATTGGAGATGCTACAGACATTTTATATGACGGCAAAGAATTCTTCCACTTCCATTCTGAGAGAATACATACAAAAAATACTCATGGTACAGGATGTACTTTATCTTCAGCTATAGCCTCGAATTTAGCTCTTGGATTTAATGTAAATGATTCAGTTAGAAAAGCAAAAAGTTATATTACCAAAGCCATTATACACTCATTAGATATCGGCCATGGGGTCGGACCCACTAATCATTTTTATGAATTATATAAAAAGGCAGGTTTAATTACAGAACATCCTTATGATGATATTGAAGAAAGTGTATGTCCATCTTATGATAATGTCCTTACAAAATCTCATAAAGATATAGGGAAACTTTTATCCAAACTAAGGGAAAAATCTCCTTTGGTTCACCATATAACAAACTATGTTACAGTTAATGATTGTGCTAACATCACCCTCGCAATAGGAGGATCACCTGTTATGGCAGATGATCTAAATGAGATTGAAGATATGGTCTCTATAGCTTCTTCCTTGGTTTTAAATATAGGAACCCTAAATAACAGAACTGTAGAATCTATAATTTTAGCAGGAAAAAAGGCTAATGAATTAAATGTTCCTGTGGTTTTAGATCCAGTAGGTGCAGGGGCTACACCTTATAGAACAAAGATAGCTAAAAAGATAATGGAAGAAATAAAGTTATCAGTTATAAGAGGAAACTTGTCAGAAATAAAGACATTGTATGGAATAAAAACACAAACTAAAGGAGTAGACTCCGTAGACAATATATCCTCAAATGAAAATGATTTTATAAAAACAAAGAAGCTTGCTATGGATTTTGCAAATAAATTAAATACTATAATTACTATAACTGGTGAAGTTGATATTATAACTGACGGTAGACACATTTATACTATAAAAAATGGCGATGAAAT
>CAYYWN010000090.1:0-4055 GCA_964474485.1 uncultured Clostridium sp.
AAACACTTAAGAAATTAAAATGCTAGAAGTAAAAAAAAAACCATAGATAGAAGTTAAAAAATAAAATAAGTGATTTAATAATTGGGTAAGGAGTATATTTAATAAATAAGGTTTAATAAAATACTATTTTATACGATAAAATGCAACTAATATTTAAAGTGAAGGTTTATCCTTCTTTTAAATTTTAGTTGCATTTTTATTATGATAATTTCAATTGTTTAAAATATTATCAGATACCATTGATAATATTAATTAAAAGGGGTAAAATATTTTGTATATTCATAAAACATTTGTATTTAACGTTATAATAATTTATTAAATAGATGTATTTTTTTAAGTAAGGGGATTAAATGATGAATAAAGAAGACAATTACCTGGGTTATAGTGATATTTGTATTAGGAATTATAATTTCTTTTCCTATAATATTGGGAAAGAAAAATGATAAGTCAATAAGCGTAAAAACTAGAGATGTCATAGTAAGTTATGATATACAAGATATTAGTAATGCTATAAAACAAGCAGACAATGCTGTAAGTTTAGCAAAGATATCATTAGATTCTATAAATTCAAATTAAGAAGACTTCTCGATTTATGAGTAGTCTTCTATTTTTTTGAAAATTATATGTTAATAGTATTTACAAAAAAAGAAAAACACTATACAATATAGTTGAGAATGATTATTAATATTAATCCAAAGATATAAAATATAATGTATAGAATGTACTATTAGAACAAAATATATAAGGAGTGATTGTTATGAGTATATTGGTAATAGGTGGAGATAAATTAGGCAACATTAAAGACTATTTAAAAGGAAATGGTTTTGAAACTATAAATCATATTACAGGAAGAAAAAAGGGTGATTTAAAAGTGGATATACCTGTAAATACTGACTTGGTTTTAGTTTTAACGGATTTTATAGGACATCAATTAACTAAGACTATAAAAGGAAGAGTAAAAGAAAATGATACTAACATAATATATTCAAGAAGATCTATTAGTTACTTAGATCAAAATATAAAGCAATTTTTAAAAGATAATCAATAAAAATATTAAAAGGATTGATTATATTGATAAAGGATATTACCTATAGTTATTTAAATAAGATAGAACAATTTTCTGATAGTGATTATATTAAGGCTAAGGTATATTATCATATAGCTCCTACTATAAAACAAATAAAGCCTGCTTCAATAGTGACACTTACAAATGAAAAAAGAGACCTTTGTAATTTGTGGGACATTAATAAAAAAGAAGTATTATATGATTGCAAGTTAGATTGTTTTCAGTTGAGGGAAGATGAAAGGAGTATCAGTGTTATGATTTATAATAGAGAGAAACTTGAAAATGTAATTTATAATGAAGAAAGTTTAGAATTTTTATTACAATATGGATATAATAAAGAGATGAATTTAAATGAAGTTTTATTTAGGTTAAAAGAACGTTTTTCTTTAGTCTGTCCTCATGAGATAGGATTATTTTTAGGATATCCTATAGAGGATGTTAAAGATTTTATTGATAATAGTAAGAATTGTCTTGCTACTGGATATTGGAAGGTATATAACAACTTATCATATGCAAAAAGCCAATTTGAGAGATTTGATATAGCGAAGATAGATGTAATGATAGAAATAATGATAAATAATAAAGTAGTCAAAAGTTATAAAAACTAGTATGATACATTTTAAAGAGCTTAAAATGAAAATACGTAAGATTACATATTAGTTATATATCTAACTATGCAAAAAGTAGAAGTTCTAAAGTATGTACTTTAGAAATTCTACTTTTTACTTATATGATTTACTTATACATTAATGTGAGCTTTATTATATCTTTTATTATATTTCTTGCAAGATTACATGGGATATTATAGCACATTAAAGTTTTCATGATCATTGGATTATTACATTCGATCTTTCTTAATATTTTTTCTACATCTTTATCCTTACTTCTAAAGTCATCGGAATAATTAAGATCATCAATTTCTCTAGATCCCTTTGTGCAGGAATCATGAGTTGGAATTTTATTTTCTACTTTTGGTGGTATGTTACAAGGGGCTTCCATCATAGGACTTGTCATATTGTTATTCATCATAGGTTTTAACATATGGGGATTATCCATCATATGCATAGGACACATCATATGCGTAGGCTGCATATTAGGATGACACATCATATTCATAGGATGACACATCATATTCATAGGCTGCATCATATTAGGATGACACATCATATTCATAGGCTGCATCATATTGGGATTATCCATCATATCCATAGGTTGCATCATATTGGGATTATCCATCATATCCATAGGTTTCGTCATATTAGAATTAGACATCATACCCATAGAAGCCACCATTGGATCTTCCATGATTCTAGAATCGGTTTGCATATCAGAGAAAACATTTGGATTTTGAACCCAAGGGATAAAACTCATATCATCGTCTTTTTCCATAAAGGAGTCTTTTTCACACATAAAAATAATACCTCCAATTTTAAACTACAGTATATACTATGTAAGCATCTATATTTTGTTGCAAGTTAAAATAATATTATAAAATGGTATCAGATTACAGGGTATATGAATATTAATAATATAACAGGGAGGAATTTTTATGCTTATAGATTATAGAAACTTTTTTTCTGAAATAGATCATTATATTAAATTAGATAATGGTAAGGTAGTAAAAACTATAAATTTTGATAATGCAGCTACTACCCCTCCTTTTAAGTATGTAATGGATAATATAAAGTATTTTTCATCATACTATGGTTCAGTCCATAGGGGGATAGGTTATAAGTCTAATATTTGTTCAAAATTGTATGAAGAATCTAGGTTATCTATATTAAAATATTTTATGGCACCTAAAGATGAATATACCGTTATCTTCACTAAAAACACTACAGAGGGAATAAATAAATTGTCTAATCGGCTAATTTGTAATAAAGATGATGTAGTTCTTACGTCATATATGGAACATCATTCTAATGATTTGCCTTGGAGGGGGAAGTGTAACTTAGACTATATAGATATAGATAAGGATGGAAGATTATCTATAGAAAGTCTTTATGAGAAGCTTCAATACTATAATGGAAGGGTTAAGTATGTAACATTAACTGGAGCATCAAATGTAACTGGATTTGTTAATGATATATATATGATATCTGAAATATGTCATAACTATGGAGCAGAAATTATAGTTGATGGAGCTCAGTTAGTACCTCATAAAAAAATATGTATTAAGAAAGAGAATAGCACAGGAGTTATAGAGTATTTGGTGTTTTCTGCACACAAGATGTATGCTCCCTTTGGAACAGGTGTGATTATAGGTAAAAAGAAGGCTTTTGATATAGGGGAGCCAGATTGTAAAGGTGGAGGCACTGTTAAGGTTGTTACTAAGGATGAAGTAGTGTGGGAAGATGTACCCTTGAAGGAAGAAGCTGGAACACCTAACTTTATGGGTGTAGTTGCACTTATATCTTCACTAAAGGTTCTAGAATATTTAAATATTGATACTATAGAAAAACATGAAAGAAAGCTCACAGAATATTTACTTTACAATTTAAATAAGAGAGAATATATAAGGATATATGGAAGTAATAAAATGGACAAAGATAGATTAGGCATAGTAAGTTTTAATATAGAAGGATTGCACCATGAAAAGGTAGCTGAAATACTATATAAATATTATGGAATTGAGGTTAGGACTGGATGCTTTTGCGCTCAGCCTTATGTACAAAAACTTCTTGAAATTTCTCCTAAGGAGATAGAATATTATAAAAATAACTTAAATTCTCCAAAACCAGGAATGGTTAGGGTGAGTTTTGGAATATATAATACAAAAGAGGAAGTTGATTGTCTTATATCAGCACTAGATTATATCAATAATAAGTATAATGATTTTAATAACTTTTAAGTTTCAGATGGGAGTTTAAACCCATCTGAAACTTAGATTGCTTAGAAATTATTTATTAAAAATATGATAGCTTGGGATGTAATGTTCATATAATAATTCTACATTACCGGAAATAAGAGGATTAGCATAGTTATAAAA
>CAYYWN010000090.1:4065-7885 GCA_964474485.1 uncultured Clostridium sp.
ATTAACAGCATTACCTTCTTTATTGATCCAATTGCGAGGTATGTATTTAACATTATTAGCTACTTCTGACGCTTTTATAGGAAAGGTTTCAGTTAAATAAATGTTACCATCTATTCTTTTAATTCCAACCATATATCCAGACATGCCATCTTTTGCAAATCTAAGTGCAGCAGCACCAGAAGCATAAGCTTCATCCACATCTATAGAAGAAGATATATGCATGGCACATCTTTGTAGTACACCTAGTTCTAAGGATTTAACCCTATTTGTTATACCATTATCTAAAATTAGGTTCTTTAGATAATTTCCTACACCTCCTAATTGAGCATGTCCAAAGTTATCATGGCATCCTGCAGCTTGCAGGGTTGATAAGAAGTTTCCATTATTATCTTTTAAGCCTTCAGAGGCTACTATATATACATGATTTTGTTTTTTGAATTTTTCTTTAACATCTTTTATAAATATATCAGCATCAAATGCTATCTCAGGCAAATATATAAAATCCGCTATAGGTTTATTATTAAGTTTTGCTAAGGAGGCACTAGCAGCAAGCCATCCTGCATCTCTTCCCATAGTTTCTAATATAAATATTCCATTATTTATGTAAACTGAAGAATCTAAGTATGTTTCTAAAGCTACGGTAGATATAAACTTTGCAGCACTTCCAAAGCCAGGAGTATGATCTGTTATTGGAAGGTCATTATCTATAGTTTTAGGTATACCGATTATTTTAACATCTATGTTTTTATTTTCAGCATACTTACTAAGTTTTGATACAGTATCCATGGAATCATTTCCACCTATATAAAAGAAGGCTTTAATATCTAATTTAGAAAAGATAGAAAAGATTTCAATATACTCACTTTCATTTTCATTAAAATCCTTCATTTTATATCTACAAGAACCTAAACCAGAAGAAGGTGTGAGTTTAAAGGTTTTTAATACATTTTTATCACAGTTTGATAAATTTATTATATTTTCATTTAAGATACCTTCTATACCATTTAATCCCCCATAGACTGTGTTAAATATGTTTAATTTTGTATTTTCATCTACAAGACCTACAACGCTAGAATTTATAACAGAAGTAGGACCACCAGATTGAGCAATAAGGCAATTACACATTATAATTATCTCCTTTACATATATGTTGTATACTATATAAGTTATTATGAGCATAAAATATGCATCAGTTAATAATATATAATATATAATAAGAAAAATAAAGGCCTTTAACGAAATATATGGGGAAATAATAGCATGATATTTTTAATATTAGGATTAGTACCTTTTTAATATTGTTTTTAGCAAGGGTTATTCTTTTTAGTATAACATTTGAATATATTTTTAAATAACACAATATAGATTATTTATGATTGCTAACATGTTTGAAAGGGGACTAATATGACGTTTTTATCCATATTTGCAGTGGCTATTGCTTTATCTTTAGATGCTTTCGGAGTAGCACTGAGTATAGGTCTTAATTCAGATATTAAGTTTGAGAATAAAGTATGTTTCTCCACATCTTTTGCATTTTTCCAAATCTTATTTATGTTAATAGGATCTTATGGAAGCCTTATATTTAATAAATATGTAAATTATACTTCTAGTATAATAGGCGGTATTATAGTAGCGATAGTAGGTACAACAATGGTAATGGAAGGTATGAAAGATAAAAAGCAATATATCATTTTAAAACCTAGGATGTGCATATTATTAGGTATGTCGGTAAGTATAGATGCTTTAGTTATAGGATTTACTTTTTTTGAAACAATAACGAGCTTAATATTACTTTTGGAAATAAGTTTATTTATAGGAATTATAACTTTTGTTTTTACAATTATAGCATTTATAATAAGTATGTTTTTTAGAAAAATAGAATTTATATGTAAGTATGCAGATTATATAGGAGGGATAATATTAATTGTATTAGGATTAAGATTGATATTTTCAAAGTAAATAAAAGTAAGATATTTTAATAAAAAATTTATAAGGTTATTATTGCTATATTTATAATAATAATCTCTTTGATTTTATAATATTATTTGCTATAATATTAATGCATTTACATATAATAAATGTAGATGAGGGTGGGAGAGGGAAAGATATGAAGAGGAAAAAAATTGAATAAATTATTTGACTTAAATAGTAATGAAACTACCAGAAGAAAGGAAATAATAGCAGGACTTACATCATTTTTTGCAGCAGCTTACATAATAGCTGTAAATCCAGCTATATTATCAGATGCTGGAATACCTATGGAAGCAGCGGTTATAGCTACAGTATTATCTACTTTTGCTGGATGTTTGCTGTCCGCATTTTGGGGGAAGTCACCAATGATATTGGTTCCTGGTATGGGAGTTAACGCTATGTTTTCTTACACCATAGTTAAAACTATGGGATTATCTTGGCAACAAGCATTGGCATCAGTCTTTATAGCAGGAATTTTGTTTGCTGTGGTAGCCTTTACAAAACTTGGAGAGATACTAACAAAATCAATTCCAACATCATTGAAGGAAGCTATAACTGTGGGAATAGGTCTTATGATCACTTTTATAGGACTTCAAAAGAGTGGAATAATAGTTTCAAATGAAACTACCTTTGTTGCACTTGGAAGTCTTAGTGACCCAGCAGTTTATGTAACGCTTATAACACTTATAATTACATTGGTATTATTTGTGAAGAATATTCAAGGTAACTTTCTTATAAGTATGTTTTTAGGTGTACTTCTTTCGGCAGGCTTTGGCTTAATTGACTTATCGCAGATTTCTTTTTCAGGGTTTTCCATTGGAAATTATAAAGAAGTAATAGGTCATATGGACTTTAGCAATATATTTTCACGTTCATTTATTGTGTCTACATTTTCTATATTATTGGTACTTATATTTGAAAATCTTGGACTTATTCATGGACAGGTAAATGTAATGCTAAATAAACCTGAAAAGTTTAAAAGATCCTTTCAGGCTACGGCAATGTCAGTTATTAATTGTGCTATAGTTGGAACAAGTCCAACAGTAGTATCCATTGAAGGAGCTGCAGGACTTGCTGCAGGTGGTAAAAGTGGGCTTACGTCATTTACAGCAGGGATACTATTTTTACTATCTATAATATTTATGCCTATAATTAAAATTATACCTAATAGTGCTATAGCGCCTATTTTGATAATAATAGGTAGTTTAATGATTAAAAATGCATTAAATATAGATTTTAACGATTTTACAGAAGGATTTCCAGCTTTTTTAATTATAGCTATGATACCGCTTACCTTTAGCATCGTAGATGGTATGGCTTTTGGATTTGTATCCTACCCTATAGTTAAATTAGCTAGTAAAAAGTATAAAGAAATATCAATTCCTATGTATATAATATCCTTTATGTTTTTAGTTAACTTCATACTACATGCTATTTAATGTAGTGCTAGTATATGTATGAAAACAAAAAGGTCACATTTAGATTTTAAATGTGACCTTTTTGTTTATTACTACTATTTATTATTTTTACAATCCTTACAAATACCCTTCATCTTTAGTTCATGTTCCATTAATGTAAATCCTGTTTTGCTTTTTACAAGCTCTTCAATTTGTTGCATTGGGCATTGGAGTTCTACCTCTTTATGACAAAGACTACACTCTAGTAGATGCTTGTGGTGATGCTTCTTTAATGTGTAATTATACTTTCCTTCACCAAGATCATATTTTTCTACAAGACCTTTTTCCTCAAATAAATCTAAGCTTCGGTAGACTGTTGATAAGTTTATATTTATATTAGATTCTAAACATTTATTGTGGATATATTCTGCCGTTATTCCCCAATCACTATT
>CAYYWN010000091.1:0-7847 GCA_964474485.1 uncultured Clostridium sp.
CTAATATAGAGATTATTTCTCTTATTTCTATCCTATATAAAATTAAATAACTTATAACCACACTAAAATCTGATCTATTTTCTCTTATGAATTTATTGAAATATTTCTTTTGAAATTCCTTTTCCCTAAGTTCTATAGTATTTGAATTATCAACTTCATAAATCCATGCATAATGTGTTTTTTCTATTACATCATGAAACTCTTTAATATTTTTAGTGTAACATAAGCTTTTAATATCCTCTGAAGATAGCTTATAACCATCATAAATTGTATAGTTAAATAATTCTTCTGGAGTTATATCGTAAAAGCTTTTACCCCTATATATCCAGCTTAAATTAGATAAATCAGCCTCTAACCCAATTATAACCTTAAGGATTTCTTTATTTTGCTTATCTAAGTGTTTTAGTTCTTTTCTTAAAATAGAAAAATACACAAAATCAAGTTCTGTTTCAATTCTAAATAGCCCTTTTTCTGACACATCATTAGCTAAGTTCTTTATTCCACCGTAATATATACTTCCCTTTAATCTTTCTATTACTTCATCCGTTGATTTTGAAGATAAGAGATATCCGTAATCTATAGTGTTTAAACTATTTTCAGCAACAAGTTTGCTTTCAATTACATCTTTGTCTCTACCTATATATTTACCCCTTATTATCACTTTTAAATCTTCAATTTCCCACTTTAAAAATAAGTTTTTGACGAGCTTTCTATATTCACCATTGAAATAATTAATGAATTTATTAAATACTTGTGTATAATATTTATTTAAAATAATTTCTAAATACCCTCTATGGATGTTATTAAAATCATAGTTTTGAAGCAACTCTCCATATCTAGTATTTTCTTTTAAATACATTAAAGCAGTTTTCAAATCCTTGCTTTGAAGTAATTTTAAAAAGTCTTCTTCTTTCAGCATCTTTCCTTTTAATGCTTTTACCTTAGCATTTACCGCAGTAAACTTAACAGCATTTCCCATTCTATATCACTCCTAAAGGGAATGTATTATTTCATTAAATATTTCGTCTATAATCTTAACCTTGTTATTTTCATATATTTCTTTAATAACACTTAACTGCTTTTCTTTTTCAATTTTTATATCTCTAGCCTTATTTTCAGCATCACTGATACTAGCAGAAAGTATACTTTCTTTCATACTTTTAAGTTCTTCATCACAATCTTTATTCATAGCCTTAATTGAGTCTTCTAGTGTTATTTGTTTTTCCCCTAACAGCTCAGTAATATTTTGCCGATAATTTTCTGCATCTTTATCAATATCAACAATTTTGTTTATTACAAAATCCATTTAATCACCTCCTGCATGTATATCTTTGTGCATTCATATATTCTATTCCTATCCTAAGCTTTTGAAAAATAGAGCTTAGGATAGCTACACTTCGCTACATTAAGATTTGATGATATTAAAGGTCTTAATCTAAATGGTTACCTCTTTAAAGACTTAAATCTCCATTAATAACCTTATTTGAGGTAATTTAAAATAAATATTTTTACCTACATAATCACAATTTTCTATATATATTTATGATAATGTTTTCTATGAATTAACCTTCAAACCACTTATATCAAAGGGTACAATTTATCTAAATATTATAATTAACATTTAGATAAATGTAAGCTAGATCTAACAGAATATATATCCTTTAAATCTAGCTTATACTCATATGCATATACCAATTAAGCATATTTTGCCCATAATATATATATATATTCTTAATTCTTAGCTGTTTATTCCTTAAAATATATATTACATAAATTCTCTATTATATGTCATATAAGCAGGTATTCATATATTTACCTAATATCTTTGTTTATGCTATAATAAATTCATAATATATCAATGGAGGTTACCATGAAAGTCTACAATAAATTAGTACGAGATAAAATTCCGGAAATCATTAAAAAATCTGGCAAAAACTTTGATTATCATTGTGCTATGAAAGAAGATATATTACCACTTCTTGAAACTAAATTAAATGAAGAAGTGTCTGAATATATAGAAGCTAAAAACTTAGAAGAACTTGCTGATATTATGGAAGTTTTATTTAGCCTTGCAGGTGCTCTTGGATATTCTGAGGAAGATTTAATACGCAAAAGATTTGAAAAGAAAGAAGATAGAGGTGGCTTTGAAAAAGGAATAGTACTTGAAAAAGTTTATGAATAAAGATAACCCTTTATAGATAAATACTATGAAGGGTTATCTTTTTATATTTAGCTTTATAGTTTTTCTAATCTTTCTTTATAAAACCTTCTAGTCTTATAATCTATAATATCTTTAAAGTTATCTATAAATACAGGATTTTTATTAAACTTAGCCAAATCATCCTTTAAACAAAAATATGAGTTATCTTTATAAAAGAAATCCTTTGAAGAATTCAAAAATGCCTTTATTGGATTTTCAGCAATTTTTAAATATTCTTTTTTAGTAAAATTGTTATGGTCTTTAGTTGAGCTATGCCTTAAAAGATCTATTGCATTTGAAGGCTTCGCATAAAAATCTTTAAAACTTTCAAATATAGCTTCTTCATCTATTTTTAATGTGATATTACCTCTATTATAAAAAGCTAATAACAATGGCATTTTGTAGGTCTTAGTCATGGAAGTCTTTTCAATACTGTTTAAGAAATCATAGGCCTTAGTATCTAAAAGTAACTTCTCCTCTTTTGAAAGTTCATTTATCTTATTTAGAAATCCTAGATAGTCATTAAAAATATTTAGTTCATTTCTAGATCTTATTACATTGTAAAGTTCCTCCTCTATGTAAGTGTACATTTGAAGCCTAGTTGGTCTAGCTTTTAAATCTTCCTTTATCCTATTAAACTCACCTACAATTAAATCAAAGATATTCTTCTCTTCGTCCACCATTTTCTTAAACACATCTATTACTTGAAAGTCAAAATCAACTATGCAATCCTCTGGATATTCATCTTCTTTAGGGAACTTACCCTCTTTTACTTTCCTTCTTATATCATTTAAATCTCCACTTAAAAAGAAGGGAATAAAATGAGCCTTTTTATAATTACCTATAAAATCTAATACGTTTACATATTTTTTATCTTTATAGGTTCTAAGTCCTCTTCCTAATTGTTGAAGAAAAATAGTAGGAGATTCTGTTGGTCTTAAAAGTAAAATCATATCAATTTCAGGAATGTCTAATCCCTCATTAAACATATCCACTGAAAATATAATGTTTAACTCTTCTTTTTTTAATTTATATACAGCTTCACTTCTATCCATTGAAAACTTAGTTTGCCCACCACTAATTACAGCAGAAGCTTTTACTCCATTTTCATTGAAATATTTACTCATGTACTCTGCATGTCTTTTGCTACTGCAAAACCCTAAAGCTCTTCTACTATTATATTTTTTAAAATGTTTTAATATTAAATCTGCACGTTTATTAATCATTAATGCAGTTTCTAGCTCTTCACTATGATATTTACCATTACTAAAGGATACTTTAGTGTAATCTGTGTCATCGAAAATTCCGTAATATCTAAAAGGAACTAGCCATCCCTTATCTATTGCCTGTTTTAATCTAGCTTCATACACAATGTTGTAATCACAAAGTGCAAATACATCTTTATTATCAAGCCTTTCAGGTGTTGCAGTGAGTCCTAAAAGAAACTTAGGAGTAAAATATTTTATTATATTATCATAGTTACCTGCAGCTGCATGATGAAATTCGTCTATTATAATATAATCAAATTCATCCTTTTTAAAATACTCATCACAAAGATACTGCTTTTGCCCAAGGGTTTGTACTGTAGCCAATATTAAATCACAATTTTCATCTTTACTTTTACCACTAAAAAATCCAGTTTTAATATTAGACTTAACATTTTTAAATGTGGTTTCAGCTTGATTTAATATTTCCTCTCTATGAGCTACAAATAAAACCTTATGAAAGTCTACTGAATCAAAAGCAGCTAAATAAGTCTTACCTATACCCGTTGCTGCCACAACTAATCCTTTGTCCATACCCTCTTCCCTAGATTTTTTAAGTCCATAAAGAGCCTCAATCTGTGCGCCTTTAGGTTCATAGAAAGGTATTACATTACTAGTTTCTTCTTTTTCATTTTCTGCTCTTTCTAAATCATTAAAGAGTTTAGGCCTCTTCCATATTGATGAATATCGTTTCATTTCATTATCATCTATAATTATAGAATGATTGAAAAATAGATCTTCAAAAACGCTTTTAAAATGTATAAAATCATTTTCGTGATCTTCTTTTACAATTCTATAATTCCACTCTATTCCACTTGTCATTGCAGAAGCTGATATGTTAGAAGACCCTATAAATATATCACCTTCTGCATCATTATAATCAAACATATATGCTTTAGGATGAAAGGATTTATTCTTTACATTGTAAAATCTAAGATCTACTTTATCACCAAGAGCATCTTTTAATAAGTATAGTGCCTGAGGCTGTGTTATATTAAGATAGTTCCCTGTTAAAATTCTAATTGGTACCTTTCTTTCTGCTGCCTTCTTTAAATCCTCCGATAAAAGTCTTACACCTGTCTCCATTAGAAAAGCTACTATTATATCAATTCTTTTAGCCTTTTTAAGTGATAACTTTAATTTATCTATTAAATAATCTTTATCCCCGGTTACGCAGTTAATATTTTCAATGCCCTTATATTGAATATTATTTTGCACATTAATATCTTCAATTAATCCTGTGCCCTTTATTTCCAAAATATCTTAACCTCCTAGTTAGAGTATTCTTTTAATTTTACTTAACCATCATACTCCACTAAAGCCTCTTTGAAGTTCCTAATGCCACCCCTTGGATTACTAACATCCCCTTTATATCTTGGTATCAAGTGCACATGTAGATGGTTTATAGTTTGCCCTGCATCATATCCTACATTAATACCTATATTATATCCTGCTGGCTCATATTGAATATCAAAGATCTCTTTTACTTCATGGAGTAAGCTATATATGGCTTTAACCTCTTCTTCACTTGCCTCAAAGAAGTTCATAAAATGCCTCTTAGGTATTATTAAACAATGACCTTCATTTACTGGGAAGTGATCTAATATAGCAAAGGTGTATTTGTTTTCCGCTATTATTTCTGATTTATTGTAATTACAAAATATACATTCTGACATGATTTTTCCTCTTTTCTTTATGTAATGTCCTTAATTAACTATATCATAATAATAATATTTTGTGTTTCACCTTACCTTTTTATATCAAAGTATCAAATTAATTTTCTTTAAATCCTCTAAGGCAGCATTATAAACATTCTCTTTTCTTACAAAGTTTGTACCAGTTAAATTCACAATGATTAACTTCTATATTATCAACAAATTTAAATCCACATTTTTGTATTACTTTATTAGAAGATACATTATTTTTTAAAGCAAGCGCACTTAAAGTATCTATAGTTGTTTCTTTAAACAAATATTTAATCAATGCTTTAGTAGCTTGTGTAGTATAACCTTTGTTTCTATGATACTTTGAAATCGCATAAGCTATCTCTGTATTGCAATTAGGTAAGTCACGATTTTGACATGCAAAACACCAACCAATAAACTCATTTGTTTTCTTTAATATTATGCCTAAGGTTATTGAATGATTTTCAACATTAGGCATAGCTCTAAAAAATTCCTTGTTTTTCATCATAAATACATTAGACATAGCATCTTCGTACTTTTCTCTTGTACCTATCCACTCAGGCATATAATTTGTTATCTCAGGTTGTAATGTAAGAGCGTATAACTCGTCCAAATCTTCTAATCTAAATTCTCTTAAAACTATATCTCTACAATCTATAATTAACATTTTAACCAACCACCCTTATATAAAATATTTGATTTGTACCATTGTAAAACCTTGATCTATCATATGTATTATATTTACATGGAGTTTTCTCAATCCTACCATTTAATTATAAAACTGTAAATGCGTAAAGTCCTCCTATATATTATAAAACTATTAACCTCATTTGTTAAGAAGCAGTATAATATTTGAAGAGTTTACTTCATATATAAAATAAAAACTATTAGTAAAAAGATATTTACTAATAGTTTTTATAATAAAATTTAATTAATATTTATTTAAATGTTAAACAGCTTCACTAGAAATTTTATGATCCTTAATTCCCACTGGCATTGCCTTTATCAGTGCCCACACTAAAATACAAGAACCGATCTTATCTAAAAAATTACTTGTAATTTTAGTAATAAAGGAGGATATAAATATGCTATTTCCAACCTTTTGTAGCCACATAAATAAGAAGTCTGCGCCTGTACCAGTTAATCCACCATACACCCAAATTCCTATAGGTGTTCCTATCAATGGACAAACCACACTCAAAATTATACCTGTAATTATTGCTGTAACTAAGCTAAATTTAAATTTCTTAGCAATGAAACCTACTATTAATCCTACTGCTACGTTTACAAGTAAAAAAGGTATATCTTTTGGGCTAAATATCATTCCAGTAATTATATTAGTTAATGCCCCAACTGCTGCTCCATACCATGGCCCAAAATATACTGCAACCAATATTGTTCCTATGGTATCTAAGTATAATGGTAGTTTTAAACTACTAGTAACTATACCAAGTACAATATTTAATGCAATACATATTGCACAGAAAATCATAATAAATACTTTTTTATCTCTCATATTATCCCCCTCCTTTAACTCTTCCATTTTTTATTATATATGCTAGTTATCCTTAAATCTAATTCATAATTTAAATAGGGGGATCTTTACTTATAGCGAAAACATATACATAATGAAAATTTATATATCCTCTCCTACTATCCTATAAGCTCCTACATTTTGTGGCTTAAAGTCATCATAGCTAGATGATCTAAAATTATTAGACTTAGAGGATTTAAATGATCTCATGTGGTTTTTAACATCTTTTAAAGTCTTAAGTACATTGTCCTTCCAATTACTTAAAATGCCATTTATATATTTAATATTTCTTACATTGTTCTTTAAAGCCTCATCTATAGCTAAAACTACAAGCTCCTCCCCCATTTCTTCCTGCCACTCTTTAAGAGTTTTCACTTCCATAAAGGTTGCTGTATGAATATTATTATCAAAGGCATATAAAACCTCTTTCATCTCTATTTTATCAGCCTCTTCGTTGGATATTTCATTTTTTATTTTAGTACCTTCTTCTAATAATTCTTGTCCTGAAGGTTCTTCTACTAGGTTTATATCTTGGAACATGACATCTAAGCAAAATTTCATTGACTTGCAATGCTCATAAAATTTAATTACAAACTCCTTATTTTTTAACATTTTAAGCTCTTTATTTATACATACGTGGGTATTTCTACTGGTGCTTACATTATATTTATACCAGTTTAATATCATTATCTCTTCTGTTTTTTCATCATAAATGATCTTACCATAGTCTGTAAACTTACAAATAAGCTCTCTTATCCTCTCCTTGCTTAATCCAAGCTCAACCTCAGATAGGGTAAGTGAAAAGTTATATATACCGCATTGATTAGTTCTTAGATTGCTTAGTAAATAGATATAAAAACTCTTTTCCTCAAGTGGTAGTTCTATCACAAAATTATCCTGCCAAAACCCTACTTGAAGACTTCTATATTTAGCCATAATATATCCCTCCTACGTAGTAATTCATCTACTCATTAAATATGCAGTGATTAAATATATTACCCTTTAATTTAAATATATTTGTAATTATATTTAGAAAGTAATATGACTATTATTATTAAAATTTCTTCTAGCTTTTGTTATTATAATTTTTACTACCAGTATTATTTTACTTCTAGAATTTTATTTATAGCATTTTTATGTTTATTATTTTTATTGTATTTATT
>CAYYWN010000092.1:0-3093 GCA_964474485.1 uncultured Clostridium sp.
ATTTCTAATAAAATTTTGTTAACAAATTAAGGAGGACTCACTATGAAATTTATATGTGAAAAAAGTAATCTACAAGAAGCTATATCAATAGTTCAAAAAGCTGTTACAGGAAGATCTCCAATGCCAATACTTGAAGGTATATTTTTAAATGCAAGTAATGGTGAATTAAAACTTATAGGTTCAGATATAGATTTAAGTATAGAAACAACAATCAAAGCAACTATTATTGAACCTGGAAAGATAGTTATTAATTCAAAGATATTTGGAGAGATAATAAGAAAGTTACCAAATGATGAGGTTTCTATAGAAACAGCAGAAAATGATTCAATAATAATAACTTGTCAGAATTCTATATTTAATATTACTCACTTGGAAGCCAATGACTTCCCAATGGTACCAAGTATCAATGAAGATTTAGTATTTGGTATTCCTCAAGGTATTTTAAAAAATATGATAAGAGGCACAAGTTTTGCTATAGCTGTAGATGAAACAAGACCAATACTTACAGGAATATTATTTGAAATTAATGATAAGATGTTAAATATGGTAGCTCTTGATGGATATAGGCTAGCATTTAGAAATGAATTCATAGATACTGAAAATTCTATAAATGCTGTAATTCCGGGAAAAACTTTAAATGAAGTCGTAAGGATACTAGAAGATAGTAATGAAAATGTTGATATAACTTTTACAACAAATCATATTCTTTTTAACCTAGGTGCAACTAAGATCATATCAAGACTTTTAGAAGGGGAATTTATTAAATATAATTCTATAATTCCTCAAGAGTTTAATTTGAAGGTTACTGTGGATAAACAAAAATTACAAAGTAGTATTGAAAGAGCTTCACTTATGGTTAAAGAAGGAAATGCGAATTTAATAAAATTAGATGTACAAGATGAGTCAATGGTAATAACATCTAATTCTCAATTGGGAAAAGTAAGGGAAGAAATTTCAATAAATCTGCAAGGAAGTCCGATTCAAATTGCATTTAATTCAAGATATCTTTTAGATGTTTTAAAGATTATGGAAGAAGATGAAGTTATAATGGAATTTTCAAGTAGTGTAAGTCCTTGTATAATAAAGAATAAGAATAAACTTAACTGCAAATATCTTGTACTACCTGTAAGACTAGTAAAATAACCATTTTAATTGTATTAATAATTATGAATAAGGGCAATAATGTAAATAGGAGAGATGAATAATGGAAGAAATAAAAATAACCACTGAATATATAAAGCTTGACTCTTTTTTAAAATGGTGCGGAGCTGCATCTTTAGGTTCAGAAGCTAAATTTTACATATTAGAAGGACTAGTTAAAGTAAACGGAGAAATTGCTACACAAAGGGGAAAGAAGCTAAGAGCTGGAGATAAAGTAGAATTTAAAGACAATATATATAAACTAATTTAAATAAATTATTTTATTCATTATTATTTAACAATAATATGATATAATTTTATAAGGTGTTTAATATGTATATAAAATATTTACAACTTTACAATTATAGAAATTACAATTATTTAAACTTAGAGCTTGGTCCGAGTGCTAATGTTTTTATAGGGGACAATGCCCAAGGGAAGACCAACATTTTAGAGTCCATATACTACTGTGGATTTGGAAAGTCTCATAGAACAAATAAAGATAAGGAACTTATTAAGTGGAATGAAGAAAAATCAGCTATAAGTATTTATATAGTAAAAAAGAGATTAGATAAAAAGATTGATATAAATATATTAAGGAATGGAAAAAAGGGAATAACAATAAACTCCATAAAGATAAAAAAGATATCGGATCTTATAGGTAGTTTTAATGTTGTTATGTTTTCTCCAGAGGATTTAAGGATAATAAAAGAATCGCCAGGAGTTAGGCGTAGATTCATGGATATGGAACTATGCCAAATAGACAAAAAGTATTACTATAGTTTAGTTCAATATAACAAGGTTCTTCAAGAAAGAAATGTTTTGCTTAGAAATAGAAATTTAGATAAATCAATGTTAGATATATATGATATTCAATTAGCTACTTTTGGAAAGTATATATTCAATAAAAGATGTGATTATGTAGATAAGCTTAATCAATATGGTAGTGAGATACATAAAGATATAACGTCAAATAAAGAAAATATATATTTTAAATACATATCAGCTGTTAAGAATAAAGATGATATAGAAAAACAATTATTAAGTTTATTAAAAGAATATAGGCAAAAGGATATGGAAAGAGGAACTACAAGCGTTGGTATTCATAGAGATGATTTATCAATTTACATAAACAAAATTGAAGTTAAAAACTATGGTTCACAAGGACAACAAAGGACAGCAGTTTTAACTATGAAGTTCTCCTCTTTAAGCATATTAAGAGACTTAACAGGTGAAGCTCCAGTTTTATTACTAGATGATGTTCTGTCTGAGTTAGATTTCAATAGAAAAAGATATATATTAAAATCTATTAAGGATGTCCAAACAATAATAACCTGCACCGGTGTAGACGAAATTGAAGAGTACTTAAACCAGGATGCTAAAATATTTAAGGTTATGGATGGAAATATAATTTCGTAGAGGAGGAGTCTTCATGTTTCTTCATTTAGGAGAAAATGTAGTGGTGCCCATAAAGGATATAATAGGTATATTCGATATGGAAACTAGTATGGATAGTTCTGACACTAGACAATTTTTAAGGATGGCAGAAGAAGATGGATTTATAGAACGAGTAACAAAAGAAACACCTAAGTCTTTTGTTATTGCGGAAGTTGAAAAGAAAAGTAAAATATTTTTTTCACCAATATCTTCAGCAACATTAACTAAAAGAGTTGATATAGAATATTATTTGAAATGATTTAAACATCAAATTATATTCTATTCCACATTGCCACTTAATAGCATAATAAGCAATGTTAAGTGGCAATTAATCGTGGAATAAAACATTTATAAATCTAAAATTATTTATAATAAGAGTAGGAGGAATTGCGAGTTGGAAGATAACAAGAGTATTTATGAAGCTAGTCAAATCCAAGTCCTCGAAGGGTTGGAAGCGGTACGAAAAAGGCCTGGTATGTATATAGGTAGTACTAGTATACGAGGCCTTCATCATTT
>CAYYWN010000092.1:3103-7831 GCA_964474485.1 uncultured Clostridium sp.
AGGTATGCCAGTAGGTATGCACCCTAAAATGGGAAAACCTGCAGTAGAGGTTATAATGACAATACTGCATGCAGGAGGTAAGTTTGGTGGTGGAGGCTATAAGGTATCAGGAGGTCTACATGGAGTAGGAGCTTCTGTTGTTAATGCTTTATCTGAAGTGTGTGAGGTTACAGTTAAAAGAGAAGGTTTTATATGGAAACAATCATTTGGAAGAGGTCTTGCTAAAAGTTCTTTAGAGAAGATTGGTGAAACAGAAGAAACTGGAACCATGGTATATTTTAAGCCTGACCCTTTAATATTTGAGGAAATAGATTTTGATTTTGATATCTTATCTAAAAGACTTAGAGAAGTAGCTTTCTTAAATAAAGGTATAAAAATATCCTTTGAAGATAAACGTATTGATAAAAAAGACCAATATCAATATGAAGGAGGAATAAAATCCTTTGTATCTTATTTAAATAGAAATAAACAATCTTTGCATCCAGAACCTATATATGTAGAAGGCGTTAAGGATGATTATATAGTTGAGATAGCACTTCAATATAATGATGGTTATACAGAAAATATATTTTCCTTTGCTAATAATATAGATACAGTTGAAGGGGGAACCCACCTTATAGGATTTAAATCTGCCCTTACAAGAGTATTTAACGATTATGCAAGAAAGTTTGGGTTATTAAAAGAGGCGGATAAGAATCTGTCTGGGGATGATATAAGAGAGGGACTTACTGCTGTAGTTTCAGTAAAACTTACAGATCCTCAATTTGAAGGACAGACAAAGACAAAGCTTGGAAATAGTGAAGTACGAAGTATAGTAGATAGCATAATGGGCGAAGGTGTAAGTACGTATTTAGAAGAAAATCCTTTAGTAGGTAAGATTGTTATAGAAAAGGGCCTTTTAGCAGCAAGAGCAAGAGAGGCTGCTAGAAAAGCAAGAGAACTTACAAGAAAATCTGTACTAGAAAGAACTTCCCTTCCAGGAAAGCTTGCGGACTGCTCCTCAAAGGATCCATTAGAATGTGAGATATATATAGTCGAAGGAGACTCTGCGGGAGGATCAGCAAAGCAGGGAAGAAATAGAAGGTTTCAAGCCATATTACCATTAAGAGGTAAAATACTAAATGTTGAAAAACAAAGATTAGACAAGATATTAAATTCTGAAAGTATAAGGTCTATGATAACTGCATTTGGATCAGGTATTGGTGATGAATTTGATTTAGAAAAGAGAAGATATAATAGAATAATTATAATGACGGATGCTGATGTAGATGGAGCTCATATAAGAACTTTATTATTAACATTTTTTTATAGATACATGAGAGGACTTGTTGATGAAGGTCATGTATATATAGCTCAACCACCTTTATTTAAAGTTACAAAACAGAAAAAAGATTATTATGCTTATACAGATAAAGAATTAAATGATATATTAACTGAATTAGGTGGAAAAGACAATAGTATTGCGATACAAAGGTATAAAGGATTAGGAGAAATGAATGCTGAACAGTTGTGGGATACAACTATGGATCCTGAAAAGAGAATACTTCTTAAAGCTACTGTAGAAGATGCTATGGAAGCTGATGAAATATTTACTATACTTATGGGAGATAAAGTAGAACCACGAAGAGAATTTATTCAAGAAAATGCAAAAAAGGTTATGAATTTAGATATATAGTGCATAGATGAGGTGAAATATATGAACAATAATGAAGGAAAAGTTATACCGGTTAATATTGAAAGTGAAATGAAAAAATGTTATATAGACTACGCCATGAGCGTTATTGTAGGTAGAGCACTTCCAGATGTAAGAGATGGTCTAAAGCCTGTTCATAGAAGAATTTTATTTTCTATGCATGAGTTGGGTTTAGCTCCTGAAAAGGGATATAGAAAGTGCGCTAGAATAGTCGGTGACGTTTTAGGTAAGTATCATCCACATGGAGATTCGTCTGTTTATGATGCATTAGTAAGAATGGCTCAAGATTTTTCTATAAGATATATATTAGTAAATGGACACGGAAATTTTGGTTCGGTAGATGGTGATTCTGCTGCAGCTATGAGATATACAGAAGCAAAGATGAGTAAGATTTCTGCAGAAATGATAAGGGATATAAATAAAGACACTGTAGACTTTATACCTAACTTTGATGGCGAAGAAAGTGAGCCATCAGTACTGCCTTCAAGATTTCCAAACCTTTTGGTAAATGGATCATCAGGTATTGCAGTTGGTATGGCTACAAACATACCACCACATAACTTAGGAGAAGTAATAGATGGAGTCATAATGCTTATAGAAGAACCAGACTCTAATATTATGGAGTTAATGACTGTAATAAAGGGACCAGACTTCCCAACAGCAGGTACTATAATGGGGGAGGCTGGAATTAGATCAGCTTATGAGACCGGAAGAGGGAAAATTCTAGTTAGAGCTAAGGCTGAGATTTTAGAGGAGCATGGAAGAAATAGAATAATAGTAACAGAGATTCCATATCAGGTTAATAAGGCTAAGCTTATAGAAAACATAGCAGAACTTGTTAAGGATAAAAAGATAAATGGAATATATGACCTAAGAGACGAGTCAGATAGAGATGGTATGAGAATTGTAATAGAGCTTAAAAGAGATGCAAATCCAGAAGTAGTTTTAAATCTACTATATAAACACACTAAAATGGAAGATACATTTGGTGTAATAATGCTAGCATTAGTAGATAATCAGCCACAGGTATTAAATCTAAAAGAAGTATTAGTCCATTATTTAAATTTCCAAAAGGAAGTTGTAAGAAGAAGAACTGAGTTCGAATTACAAAAGGCTGAAGATAGGGCTCACATACTAGAAGGATTAAAAATAGCTTTGGATAATATAGATGAAGTTATAAAGATTCTAAGGGGATCCAAAACTGCTGATATAGCAAAGTCTACTCTTATAGAAAGATTTGATTTTTCTGATAAGCAAGCACAAGCTATTTTAGAAATGAGACTTAGAAGGCTGACAGGTCTTGAAAGAGATAAAATAGAGCAAGAGTTAAATGATTTGATGCTTTTAATAGAAAGCCTAAAAGATATATTACAAAATGAAGAATTATTATTAGATATAATAAAAGAAGAACTTTTAGAAATTAAGAATAAGTTTGGAGATAAAAGGAGAACTTCAATTGAGCAAGGTGTTGGAGATATATCACTTGAAGATCTTATTCAAGAGCAAGAAGTTGTTATAACATTAACTCATGGAGGATATATAAAGAGGATATTAGCAGACACCTACTCTTCACAAAGAAGAGGGGGTAAGGGAATACAAGCAATGTCTACTAAAGAAGATGACTTTGTAGAAAATGTATTTATAGCTTCTACTCATAGTGACTTATTATTCTTTACAAACCGCGGAAAGGTATATAAATTAAGAGCTTATGAAATACCGGATGCAGGAAGAACCGCAAAGGGAACAAACTTAATAAATATAATACCTATAACACCAGGTGAAAAGATAGAGGCTGTTCTTGCAATAAAAGATAATAAGTTAGATGGTAACTTAGTTATGGTAACAAGAAAAGGAGTAATAAAGAAGACTCCTCTTAAAGGATTCATCAATATAAGAAGAAATGGTATGAATGCTATAACTTTAAGAGAAGGAGATGAGCTTCTAAAAGTTAAACTTACCTATGGTGACGCAGAAATTATTGTTGTTACTAACTATGGATATGCAATTAGAATAAGCGAAAAAGATGTAAGGGCTATGGGCAGGAATGCAGCAGGGGTTAAAGCACTTACATTAAGAGAAGATGACAAAGTTGTATCTATAGATATAATAGTTTCAGATGAGGATCTTCTAATAGTAAGTGAAAATGGATTTGGTAAAAGGACTAACATATCTCAATACCAATTACAAAAAAGAGGTGGAAAAGGGGTTAAGACCTACAAGAGAAATAAGAAAACAGGGAATGTTGTAGGCGCTAGGATTTGCAATGAAGATGACGAGCTTATGCTTGTTAATAGTAGTGGGGTAGCTATAAGAATAAATGTAGATGGAGTAGCTCAAACAGGAAGAAATACTAGTGGTGTAACTCTTATGAAAACTAAAGGTGAGGAGCAAGTAGTTGCTATTGCTAAAATAAAGAGTTCAGAAGATAATGAAAGTATAGATGGTGATATAATTATTATCGAAGATAACGAAGATTTAATTAGCTTAGATAATGAACAAAAAGATGAATCAGAAGTATCATTTGAAGTGATAGAAGATGAAGAATAGTATATTAATATAGTTTTATTATAATAAAAGCATGTTCTATAAGCTTGTAGAATGTGCTTTTATTAATTTATGATTATTTGGGTAGTAAGATCTAAATACGTAATTATTCTTTATATTAGATTTAAATAGTGTTATTATTTTCAAGTTTATAATGAATACTAATTATAAATTTAAACAGTGGTGGGATATTGTTGTAGTAAGTAGAGGCTAGATTAAGATATTTAAAAGCACACGATACCAAGTGTATCAATATAAAAGAATAGGAGAAATAGATAGATATAATTACTATAAAGGACTTAATTTATTGTAACAGTATGTAAGTATAATATGATATGTTAATATAGGTGTTATTCTATAAAAGTTCCTTGTAGCAAAGAAAAAACAAATACTTACTGCGAGGATATAAGTTTTAAAAGTTCAAAATAAGAATGAAAAAAACTTGTTGACAACTTAAAAAACACATGAAAACCTTACAAAGTACTACGGTA
>CAYYWN010000093.1:0-7721 GCA_964474485.1 uncultured Clostridium sp.
GATATATTCTATAACGAGGACAATGGATCAGAAACTATAAGAATAGGATTCCCAAGGGTAATTGAAGAAGATATAGAAAAGGGTATAAAGATAATAGGTGATGTAATTAAGGAATTAAGTTATAAAGTATAAGAATGATACATCACCTCTTTTGAGATTTATAGCAAAATAGCAAGGAAAAGTTTTGGATATTAGAAGTTTTTTATTGTTTTAGGTATTGGACTTCTTTGTAATTAGCCAAACAAAAAATACACACATAGGACCAGCTAAAAAAATACTTAAAACTAAACCAGAAAGTATGCATGCAAATAAGCCGCAAATGCCAAGAGCTATTTGCTTTTTTATTGTTCCAAGTATAATTGGGGCTAAACCGCAAATACAACCTACTATAAGTGAATTTATAGTAATAATCATAAAAGACCTCCTTGTATAATTAAATCACGAAAGGTTCAAGATATATCGTATTTATTTACCCAAAAAAATTCACTTTTAAAGAATTTTATGTGATAATATAAAAATGTGTATTATTAAATTTATTCAATTTATTAGATATAAATAACAAAAAGAAAAATTATTATAATAAGTGAGGAGTAGAAAATGAAGATAGGATTTGATCACAAAAAGTATCTTGAAGAGCAATCTAAATATATATTAGAAAGAGTTAATGATTATGATAAGCTTTATTTAGAATTTGGTGGAAAACTTTTATTTGACCTTCATGCAAAAAGGGTTTTGCCAGGATTTGATGAAAATGCTAAGATTAAATTATTACATAAGTTAAAAGAAAAAGTTGAGATAATCATATGTGTATATGCAGGAGATATAGAAAGAAATAAAATAAGAGGGGATTTTGGAATCACCTATGATATGGATGTTTTGAGGCTTATTGATGACTTAAGAGGCTATGATTTAGAAGTCAATAGCGTTGTAATAACAAGATATGATGATCAACCTTCAACTACTGTATTTATAAATAAGCTAGAGCGTAGAGGTATTAAGGTTTATAAACATAGGGCAACTAAGGGATACCCAACTGATGTTGAAACAATTGTAAGTGAAGAAGGCTATGGACAAAATCCATACATAGAAACTACAAAGCCTATAGTTGTAGTTACAGCTCCAGGGCCTGGTAGTGGTAAGCTTGCAACCTGTTTAAGTCAGCTTTATCATGAAAATAAAAGAGGAAAGGTTGCTGGATATTCTAAGTTCGAGACCTTCCCTGTTTGGAATGTTCCATTAAAGCATCCTTTAAATATAGCTTATGAATCAGCAACGGCAGATCTTAAGGACGTAAACATGATAGACTCATTTCATTTTGATGCATATAATAAGGTTTCGATAAACTATAACAGAGATATTGAAACATTTCCTGTACTTAAAAGGATAATTGAGAAGATAACAGGAGAAGAGTCAGTGTATAAGTCTCCAACAGATATGGGGGTTAATAGAGTAGGCTTTGGTATTATTGATGATGAAGTAGTAAAAGAAGCTTCTAATCAAGAAATCATAAGAAGGTACTTTAAAACTGGTTGTGAGTATAAAAAGGGATATGTAGATAAAGAAACCTTTCAAAGGGTAAAGCTTATTATGGAAGAACTTAATTTAAAAGATAGTGATAGAAAGGTAGTTATGCCTGCAAGAGAGTATTCCTCTAAGTTAAAACAAAGAGCTGAAGAAAATGAAATTTGTCCAGTAGTAACTATTGAGCTTTATGATGGAACTATATTAACAGGAAGAAGTTCTGAGGTAATGGATGCAACGGCGGCTGTTGTATTAAACGCGGTTAAATACCTTGCTAATATATCTGATAGTATTCATCTTATTTCGCCTGTTATACTAGAACCTATTATAAATTTAAAAATGAAAACTTTAGATACTAAAAATACAGCTTTGAGTTGTGAAGAGGTATTAATAGCACTTAGCATATGTGCTGCTACTAATCCTACAGCTCAAGCAGCTATGGAAAAGCTAACTATGATAAGGGGATGTCAAGCTCACTCTACAACAATTTTAAGAAAGAGTGACGAGCAAACTTTTATAAAACTTGGGATAGATATAACCTGTGAAGCTGAATATCCAACAGAAAACCCATATTATAACAATTAATATATTATTATAATAAGTTAGGAGAAAGGAAACATAATATGACAAAAATGATATTTAAGGCTAGTGCTATATTAAATCCAGTACCAGCAGTTTTAATAACTACTCAAAACAAAGAAGGTAAAACAAATGTTTTTACAGTGGGATGGGTAGGGACAGCCTGTACTAGACCACCGATGCTTACAGTTGCCATTAGACCTGAAAGATTATCTTATGATTATATAAAAGAAACTGAAGAGTTCGTAATTAACCTACCAAATGTTTCAATGACAAGAATAGTTGATTACTGTGGGGTTACATCAGGGCGTAAGGTGGATAAGATTGATAAGCTTAATCTTAATACAGAAGAGTCCCAAAAGGTTTTAGCACCATCTCTATCAGATTGCCCTGTTAATATAGAGTGTAAGGTTAAGAGTATTACAGCTTTAGGAAGTCATGATCTGTTTTTAGCAGAGGTGGTATCTATTTCTGTGGATGAAGAGGTAATAGATGATACAGATAAGATTTGCCTTGAAAAAGCTAATTTAATAGCATACTCTCATGGTGAATATTTTGCTCTTGACAATAGACCTTTAGGGAAGTTTGGATATTCCATTGAAAGAAAGAATAAGAAAAAGAAAAAGATCAACAAAATAGTAGGTAAAGAATAAATTTTTTATATAAATAAAAGCACCAACCTTAACTTAGACTAATCCAAGTTAAGGTTGGTGCTTTAGGTTTCATATAATATTTTAGTATCATTACAAATTGAACATCCTAAAATCATACTTATCTATTCTAGAAGTAGAGCTTTAAATTATTTTTATATTAAATTGCTATATCTACATTATCTTCATTAGCTTTTTCCATTTTAGCTACAGTGTAATTTACTAAGTCTACTGTTCTACAGGAATATCCCCATTCGTTATCATACCATGAAACTACTTTTACAAGGTTACCATCCATTACCATGGTGGAAAGTCCATCAATTATTGAAGATCTATCATCTTGCCTATAATCAATAGATACTAAAGGTTCATCTGAATATCCAAGGATACCTTTCATAGAGCCCATTGATGCTTTCTTTAATGCATTATTTACTTCTTCAACTGTTACATCTTTTGAAAGCTCACAAACAAGATCTGTTATTGAAACAGTAACAGTAGGTACTCTTAATGAGAATCCATTTAACTTACCTTTAAGACTTGGGAGTACCTTTCCTACAGCTTTTGCAGCTCCAGTTGTAGTAGGTATTATTGATTCACCTGCTGATCTTGCTCTTCTCAAGTCCTTATGGGTTTTATCTAGTAACTGTTGGTCATTTGTATAAGAATGAATAGTTGTCATTAGGCCTTTAACAATACCAAAGTTATCATCTAAAACCTTTGCAAAGGGTGCAAGGCAATTTGTAGTACAAGAAGCATTTGAGATTACTGTGTGGGTTTTAATATTTAAGTCCTCTTCATTAACTCCCATAACTATAGTGATATCTTCATCTTTTCCTGGTGCTGTTAATATTACTTTTTTAGCTCCAGCCTTTATATGCTTTAAAAGGTCCTTTTTTTCTTTGAATATCCCAGTGGATTCTATTACTATATCTACACCTAGAGATTTCCAAGGTAAGTTTTCAGGATCACTTTCCCTACAAATTTTTATATGATTATCGTTTACAATTAACATATCTTCTGTCGTTTCAACAGTTCCATTGAACTTACCGTAGCAAGAATCATATTTAAAAAGATGAGCTAAGGTTTCACTATCAGCTCTTGCATTAATAGCAACTATTTCAATGTCCTCATTCAATCTATCCTCTGCAATTCTAAGTACAGATCTCCCTATTCTACCAAACCCATTAATAGCAACTTTTATAGACATATTACTTCCCCCTATATGATTAATAATGTATAATAAATACTAAGATAACATACTAGTGTATATAGTATACTATATATGCAATAAAATACTTATATGTGTTATACTATTTATAACAATAAACATCATAGTTGTCAAGAGCATAAATTAAAAAATGGTATGTATACTTAAATTAATAAATATACATACCGTTTTTATTGTTTTTCACTTTAATCCATTTTTGCGCTGTTAAATGCTTTTAAATTAACGTCTAGGGTCTTGGATGGAACATACTTTTCAATAACACGTTGCCATGTACTATCTTTAAAAGGTAAATATTTAGCTATAGAGCCTAAAAGATAGATATTAGAAGCTTTTATGTTTCCTAGAGACTTAGACCTTTCTTTTGCATCTACATAAATAACTTCTAGTCCTCTTTTTTCAATTTTATCTTTTATATCTTTAGGATAATATTCTTTTTCAATTAAAACTCTATTAGGAAAAACTACTTCATTATTTATTATAACTTTACCCTTTGGTGATACCATATGGCACCATCTTAAACCTTCTAATTGTTCCATAGCAAGTAATATGTGAGTTTCGCCTTCAGGTATCATAGCAGAATGTACTTTTTTACCAAATCTAACATTACCAAATACCATGCCTCCTCTTTGAGATAAGCCAATAACATCGCTAGTTTTAACATCAAAGCCTTCTTTAAAAGCTGCCTGTGCTAATATACTGGTGGCTAAAATTAAGCCTTGGCCACCTACACCGCTAATTAAAATATTCGTAGTACTCATATTCTGATACCTCCTATTTTTCAATATTGCTTCTTTTTATGGCTCCAACAGGACATACTTGTGAACAGACAGAACATCCAACACAACTGGTCGGATCTATATAAGAATTTTTCTTTTCTTTACCTTTATATAGTTTCATAGATATAGGAGGGCAGTTTGTTTTTATACAGTTTCTACAGGATATGCAGACACTAGAATCTACATAAAAGTGAGGTTCTTTTACTTTAAAGTTTAAAGCGCAAGGTCTTGTAGTTACTATAACTGATAATCCATCTCTTTTCATTGCATCTAAAATTTCCTTTTTTGTTTCATTGTATTTAAACTGATCAACTACAGTTACATCTTCTATACCAAAAGAATTCAATACCTTAGGAATACTAACACTATGAGTGCCAAGGTCCTTAAAGTATTCACTAGTAGTTGGAGTAATTTGTCCTCCAGTCATAGCAGTAGTTCTGTTATCCATAACTATTACCGTTATGTTTTCTTTGGAACTTGCTAGCTGTAAAAAGCCTGTCATGCCTGAATGGAAGAAGGTTCCATCACCTATAGTAGCTACAATTGGCTTTTTATTTCCTGAAAAGTTTTGTGCCTTAGCTATTCCTAGTGCCATGCCTAAAGATGCACCCATGCTTATATTTGTTTTATGAACTTCAAAGGGTTCTTGGATGCCTAGAGAATAACAACCTATATCACCAATTACAGTAGCCTTAGCCATTTTTAATATATGAAATATAGGTCTATGAGGACATCCAGAACAAAGCATAGGGGTTCTTCTAACTACAGACTCTTTTTCTATAAGAGGTATTTCAACATCTAGAATATTAGCATTTTTAAGTCCACTTTTAATAAATTCTATAGTTATCTCACCTGTGAAAGGGAAATATAGCTTTCCTTCTACATTTAATCCTCTTATTTTAAGCTCATCTTCTATAAAGCCTAAAGTCTCTTCTATTACAATTAACTTTTCATACTTTTTAGACAGAGTTTTTATGTAGTCAATAGGGAGTGGCCATACCATAGCTAACTTTAAGATATCAATATTTGTGTTAATTTCTTTAAGATTTTCATAACATAAACTGCTGGTAATTATCAGAGTAGAAGATCCTTTACTTTCTAATTTATTATTTATATTGGTATTATTATATTGTTCAAGCTTTACCATACGCTCTTTCATAAAATCTTGTGCCGCATTTGCAAAAGGAGGTAGCATACAGTATCTTGCTTGATCTTCAATAAATCCTTCTGGAATATGTTCTATTCTATCTTCTAATTCAACGATACCTCTTGCGTGACATAATCTACTAGTAAGTCTTATCATCACAGGAGTATTAAACTCTTCGCTAAGCTTTAATCCTTCTTTCACGGCTTCCTTAGCTTCTTGCGGTGTAGATGGATCTAAGATAGGGATGTTAGCAAACTTACCCCAAAATCTACTATCTTGCTCATTTTGAGAAGATGTAAGGCCGGGATCATCGCCAACTACTAGTAAGAATCCACCTTTAGTTTTAATCTGTGTAAATGTCATAAAAGGATCTGATGCAATATTTATTCCTACGTGCTTCATAGAAACTATTGATCTTGAACCGCCAATACTTGCACCCATGGATATCTCCATAGCTACCTTTTCGTTAGTTCCCCACTCAGCATAGATTTCATTGTAAGCTCTCATGCTGTCTAAAATTGATACTGTAGGGGAACCAGGATAGCTAGAGGCAACTAAGCCACCAGCTTCATAGAATCCTCTACTTATAGCTTCATTACCTGTTAAAATATCTTTTGTCAATATAAGCACCCCCAAAATTATAAAATATTTCAGAAAATTACGTTTATTAGAACATAACTTTCTTATATAACTTAAATATCAAAGTAATAAAATCTACATATTTACACAATAGTTATATAAATTTACTAAAGCAACAGTAGAAATATTAAAACTTTACTCTTTATAAGCGTATAATAAAATTAAAAATGATATTATATATATGTTGAAATAATATTTTTATGTTTAAAGAGAGGAATTTATATATGGTTAGTGTAGTTATAGTTGAGTATGATTTGTTTGTATCAGATTTAAATAAGTCTTATGTGGAATGATACAAATGATTTTGAAAAAGGTACAAATGAAAGGGCGATAAAAAGGATATATAAATATTTTCTTTATTTATAAAAGTATATTTATGACAGCATATATTTTATAATAAAGGTATAAAAACATATACAATAGGAGGGGTGCTAATATGAAAGAAAAAACTATGGGGTTTAAATCAGAATATAGGATTATGGGTTTAAGTGTGCCTATATTTTTATTACTATCGGTGATTGTACTGATTGCTACTTATTTAGAAGTTCTACCTAAAGGTATGGTTGGCGCTTTCCCATTAATGATAATAGTAGGAGCTTTACTTGGGGAAATTGGGAATCACTTACCTATTATTAAAGATTATTTTGGTGGAGGTCCAATTGTAATAATTTTTGGCTCAGCAGCTTTAGTGATGTACGGTGTATTTCCTAAATATGCTACTGATATTATGACAAACTTTATGACTGGAGAAGGGTTTCTTGATTTTTATATTGCAGCATTAATAACAGGCAGTATACTAGGAATGAATAGAGAATTATTAGTTAAGGCTGCAGTAAGATATTTACCAGCAATTTTAGGTGGTGTAGTGGTTGCTATTAGCTTTGTAGGGATTGTAGGAGCTCTTATAGGATATGGAGCAAAAGAAGCTATACTTTATATAGGAATTCCAATAATGGGAGGAGGTATGGGAGCAGGAGCAGTTCCTCTATCAAAGATATTTGGATCAACGCTTCAAAAGGATCCAAAGGAGATGCTATCTATTATGGTTCCAGCTGTAGCACTTGGGAATTCATTAGCAATAGTTGTTGGTGGCCTTCTTGAGAAACTTGGCAAGATCAAACCTTCACTTACTGGAAATGGAAAGCTTATGAGTGTAAAGGAAGAAGCTATCGTAGAAAAAG
>CAYYWN010000094.1:0-7711 GCA_964474485.1 uncultured Clostridium sp.
TATCTTTTATTCATGCAGGCAGATTTTTTTTCAGAAGAGGTAGAAAGAGTTGTAAGTTTTATAAAAGACCAAGAATTAAATAAAGAAAGTTATGAAGATAAGATATTAGATCATATTAATGAAGAAATGACTATTGGATCATCTATAGATGAAGATGAACTTTTAGAAGAAGCTATAAGAATTGTAGTTGAATCAAGACAAGCATCAACGTCTTTACTTCAAAGAAGATTAAGGATAGGATATAACAGGGCGGCTAGAATCATGGAGCAATTAGAGGCTAAAAATGTAATTTCCCTTAAAGATGGTAGTAAACCAAGAGAAATATTATTATCAAGAGAAGACATATTATAAAATATCTAAAAGCCCTTGTTTAATAGTTAAAGAAGATTTAAAATTAGTGTGTATATCTAAACGACTAGGAGGAAAAAAATTGAACAAATATAAGGTAGGATTGGTTAGTCTAGGCTGTGATAAGAATAGAATTGATTCTGAAATAATTTTAAGTAAATTAAATGATCAGTATGAAATTACAAATGATCCTAAAAAAGCAGATATTATAGTGGTAAATACCTGTGGATTTATTGAAAAGTCAAAACAAGAGTCTATTGATACCATACTTGAGATGGCGGAGTTTAAGAAAAAATACAACTGTAAGTTATTAATTGCAACGGGGTGCTTAACTCAAAGGTACGGAAAGGATATAACAGAGTTAATACCTGAGATAGATATTTTAATGGGGGTTAATGATTACGATAAGCTTATTTCACATATAAAGAACTTTATGGAAGATAATAAAAAGATAGTAAGCTTTAACTTTAGTAACGAAAATATAAACGAAGGTGAAAGAATAATAACTACACAAGGTCATACTGCTTATATAAGAATAGCAGAGGGTTGCGATAACTTTTGTACTTATTGTATAATACCTAAAATTAGAGGAAGTTTTAGAAGTAGAAAGCTAGAAAGCATCCTTGATGAAGCAGATAAATTAGTTAAAAATGGCGTTAAAGAAATTATATTAGTAGCTCAAGATACTACTCGCTATGGTGAGGACCTTTATAATGAAAAGATGTTACCAAAACTATTACAAAAACTTAGTTTAATTGAAGGAATAGAATGGATAAGGGTTCTTTACTGTTACCCAGAACAAATTACTGATGAACTTATATTAGAGATTAAAAATAATAAAAAGGTTTGTAAGTATTTAGATATACCACTACAACATATAAGTAGTGATATTTTAAAAAGGATGGGCAGAAAAACTAATAAAGAGCAGGTAATTAATGTTATAGAAAAGTTAAGAGCTAATATTCCGGAAATTATTCTAAGAACTTCAATTATAGTTGGATTCCCTGGTGAAACTAAAGAAAACTTCGAAGAATTAAAAGCTTTTGTAACAGAATATAAATTAGATAGACTAGGTGTATTTACGTACTCTCAAGAAGAAGGTACTCCTGCCGCTATTATGGAAGACCAAGTTGAAGAGGAAGTTAAACTTTTAAGAGAAGAAGAGTTAATGTTAATACAAAAAGATGTGTCTAATTATATTAATTCTAAAAAGCTAAATAATATATATGATGTTATAATTGAAGGACACGACAATGGTTTTTATTACGGACGTAGTACTGAAATGTCCCCAGATGTTGATGGATTTATAATCATTAAAAGTGATATTTCACTAAAAAAGGGGGATATAGTCAAAGTAAAAATAAAAAGCTGTCTTGAATATGATTTAATGGGAGTTGTTTTAAATGAATCTTGCAAATAAATTAACAATAGTAAGAATATTTTTAGTACCCATATTTCTTATATTTATAACTGCACAGGATATACCTTATGGTACAGTAATAGCAACAGTTATATTTATAATAGCTGCATTAACAGATAAATTAGATGGATATATAGCAAGAAGCAGAAATCAAATAACTAAGTTTGGCAAATTTATGGATCCCTTAGCTGACAAACTTTTGGTTACAGCAGCTTTAATATCCTTAGTTGAATATCAAATAGTACCTGCATGGGCTGCAATAGTAATAATTGCAAGAGAATTTGCAGTAACAGGACTTAGAAGCATTGCGGCTTCAGATGGAAATGTAATTTCAGCTAGCTATTGGGGCAAACTTAAAACTGTGATTCAAATAATAGCAATAATATTATTGTTGTTACAAGTAAACATTGCAGCTCAACCAGAACTTACAGATAGAGTTTATAATAGTAACTTCCTTAGAAGTTTTTTTAACTGGGCACCTGAGATATTTTTATATCTTGCAGTAATTATAACTATAATATCAGGATTAGATTATTTTATAAAAAATAAAAATTCTATAAGTATAGATAAGTAATATATTGATTAGAGATATAAAATGTGGTAATAATTAAATATGTACATATCTTTAAATTTATTAATTAATAGATGTTGACTATTGGAATATTCTATCTTATAATATAATAGAACTAATGTTCGTGAAAGGTTGGTGACCCTAATGGGTAATGTGGATAATGAAAAATTAAAAGCAATTGAAACTGCTATGAGTCAAATTGAAAAACAATTTGGTAAAGGATCTATAATGAAGCTAGGCGGCGGAAGCTTACTAACTGTAGATTCTGTTTCTACAGGGTGTTTAGATATTGATATTGCACTAGGAATAGGTGGGGTACCTAAAGGAAGAGTTATTGAGATATATGGTCCAGAATCTTCTGGTAAAACTACTGTTGCCCTTCATGTAGTGGCAGAAGCACAAAAAAATGGAGGAACAGCAGCTTATATAGATGCTGAAAATGCATTAGATCCGGCTTATGCTAAAAGACTAGGGGTAGATATAGATAGTTTAATCGTGTCTCAACCAGATACTGGTGAACAGGCATTAGAAATAACAGAAGCTTTAGTTAGATCAGGAGCGATTGATGTAATTGTAGTGGACTCTGTAGCTGCTTTAGTTCCAAGAGCAGAAATAGAAGGTGAAATGGGAGACTCTCATGTAGGTCTACAAGCAAGACTTATGTCTCAAGCATTAAGAAAGCTTTCTGGAAGTATTAATAAATCAAAATGTGTAGCTATATTTATTAACCAATTAAGAGAAAAAGTTGGAGTAATGTTTGGTAGCCCAGAAGTTACGCCAGGTGGAAGAGCTCTTAAGTTTTATTCATCTGTAAGGCTTGATATAAGAAGAATTGACTCTATTAAACAAGGTGATGAAGTGGTTGGAAACAGAACTAGAGTAAAGGTTACAAAAAATAAAGTAGCACCTCCTTTTAAACAAGCTGAATTTGATATCATGTATAATGGTGGAATTTCAAAAGAAGGTAGCGTTCTAGACATAGGAGCAAAAGAAGAAATTGTTCAAAAAAGTGGATCTTGGTTTTCTTATAAGGATGTTAGACTTGGTCAAGGTAGAGAAAATGCCAAGCAGTATTTAAAAGAAAATCCTGAACTTATGAAAGAAATAGAAATTCTTATAAGAGGAAAGTATAATTTACCATTGAATAAGATTGATGCTGAAAAAGTTAAATCAGTAAACAAAGAATCTAAAACAGTAGATTCAAATAAAGATACTGACTCAAAGGATATAAAGCAAAAAAAATAATTGTACTTTAAAAAAACTGCAAGAATTATTCTTGCAGTTTTTATGCATCAATTCATCTTGACATAGATTTGAATTTAAAATATAATATAGACAAATACTGGTTTGACATAATCAAATAGTATTTATAAAAAAGAATTAAACACCTTTTCTATGAGATAGGTTGACTAAAGCTTAAATTCACATAGAAATTAAGGAGGTGTTGTGACATGGATGTAACTTTTAAAATTATACTAATAGCTTTTGTTATATTAGCATTAGCTGGTATTGCCATATATATTCTATTCCATAATAAAATAAAAGAATCTAAAAGTAAACTTTTAGATATGGAAAAAGAGGCTGAAGCAATACTTGTTAACAGTAAAAAGGAATCAGAAAACTTTAAAAAAGAAGCAATTTTAGAAGCTAAAGAAGAGGTTCACAAATTAAGAAGTGATTTTGAAAAAGAGTCTCGCGAAAGAAGAAATGAAGTACAAAGATTTGAAAGAAGATTAATCCAAAGGGAAGAGGCTTTAGACAAAAAAAGTGATTCATTAGAGAAAAAAGAAGAGAACTTAAGCAAAAAGATGCAACAAGTGGAAGAACTTGAAAACGGAGTGAAAGATTTATATTCACAACAAAGACAAGAACTTGAAAGAATTTCAGGTTTATCTGCGGAAGAGGCAAAACAGATATTACTTGAAGAAGTGCGTAGGGAAATTAAACATGAGACTGCATTAATGATTAAGGATATTGAGTCAAAGGCTAAAGATGAAGCAGATAAAAGAGCAAGAGAAGTAATAACTTGTGCAATACAAAGATGTGCTGCAGATCATGTATCTGAATCAACTGTACATGTAGTAGCTTTACCTAACGACGAAATGAAGGGTAGAATTATAGGCAGAGAAGGTAGGAACATAAGAACTCTTGAGACTTTGACAGGCGTAGATTTAATTATCGATGACACACCAGAAGCAGTTATATTATCTTGCTTCGACCCTATAAGAAGAGAAGTTGCAAGACTCGCATTAGAAAAACTAATTGTTGACGGAAGGATTCATCCAGCTAGAATTGAAGAGATGGTTGAACGAGCTAAAAAAGATGTAGAAAATGATATCAAAGAAGAAGGCGAGCAAGCTACTTTTGAGACAGCTGTTCACGGACTACATCCTGAATTGATTAAACTCTTAGGAAGACTAAAATACAGAACAAGTTATGGACAAAATGTACTTAAACACTCTATAGAGGTTTCGTATTTAGCTGCACTTATGGCATCAGAATTAGGACTTGATCCTGCTATTGCTAAAAGAGCGGGGTTATTACATGATATAGGAAAGGCTTTAGATCATGAAATAGAGGGGCCACATGCTCTAATAGGAGCTGATATGGCTAAAAAGTATCATGAATCTGTTATAATAGTTAATGCTATTGCTGCTCACCATGGTGATGTAGAAATGCAATCCCTTGAAGCTGTATTGGTTCAAGCTTCAGATGCTATATCTGCTGCTAGACCAGGGGCTAGAAGAGAGACATTAGAAGCTTATATTAAACGTCTTGAAAAGCTTGAAGAGATTTCAAATAGTCATGAGGGAGTAGAAAAATCTTATGCTATACAAGCCGGAAGAGAAATACGTATAATTGTAAAGCCGGATCAAATTGACGACGCTGGAGCTATTGAAATGGCACGAAATATAGTTAAAACTATAGAAAGTGAATTAGAATATCCAGGTCAAATAAAAATTAATGTAATAAGAGAGACTAGAGCTATCGATTACGCTAAATAGTTACACAAAAACAAAATACACTTTGCTTTAGCAAGGTGTATTTTATTTTTAAATATCTCTATATATAGAAAGGACTTTTTACATATATGTAGAATTATAGTATATAGTAGTTGTAGTAATGTATTAGCTAATATCATTTAAAGGCAATAGATGATTTTATATTTAGGGGGTAAAATTAATGGAAATATTAAAAGTATCTACTAAATCTAATCCTAACTCGGTAGCTGGGGCTTTAGCGGCGATATTAAAGGAAAAAGATACTGTAGAAATTCAAGCTATAGGAGCTGGGGCTGTTAATCAATCAATTAAAGCTATAGCAATAGCAAGAGGGTTTGTGGCTCCAAGTGGTAAAGACCTTATTTGTGTGCCTGCATTTACAGATATTGAAATCGATGGAGAAGAGAGAACTGCAATCAAATTAATTATCCAATGTAGATAATTATAAAAGGACTTGCAAAATACCAAGTCCTTTTGATTTCTGTTAAAAAAAGATTAGTAAAGGTTTTCAAAATGTCTAATAGTTTTAAGATTTATAAAAAATATAGTTATACATATAAAAAATATATTTAAAATGGGGGAAACATAAATGAAACTTTCTTTAAAAGCAAAACAAATAGCACCATCTTTAACTTTAGCCATTACTGCTAAGGCTAAAAAAATGAAATCAGAAGGTATAGATGTAATTGGTTTTGGGGCAGGTGAGCCTGATTTTAACACTCCAGAAAATATTCAAAATGCGGCTATAGAAGCCATGAAAAAAGGATTAACAAGATATACACCAGCATCTGGAATTATTGAACTTAAGGATGTTATTATTGAAAAGTTTAAAAAGGATAATAATCTTTCTTATGATTCATCACAAATAATTATATCTACAGGCGCAAAACAATGCTTAGCTAATGTGTTTCAAGCTATATTAAACCCAGGTGATGAGGTTATAGTATCTACACCATACTGGGTGAGTTACCCTGAATTAATAAGACTTGCAGATGGTGTACCAGTATACATAAATAGTGGAGAGGAAAATAACTTTAAGTATACTTTAGAGTCCTTAAAAGAAGTGCTAACACTTAAAACAAAAGCAATTATAATTAATAGCCCTAATAACCCTACAGGAACTTTGTATAGTGAAGAAGAGCTAACTTATATAGCTAGCTTTTGTAAAGAGAATGATATAACAATAATTTCTGATGAGATATATGAAAAGTTAGTATATGGAGACAAAAAGCATATAAGTATAGCTAGTATATCTGAAGATGCTTACAATAGAACTATAGTGATAAATGGCGTGTCTAAATCTTATGCAATGACTGGATGGAGAATTGGATATGCTGCTGGCCCAAAAGAGATAACTAAGCTTATGTCTAACATACAAAGCCATACAACTTCTAACCCTAATTCAATAGCTCAATATGCAGCCGTTGAAGCTATTTCTGGCCAGCAGGATACTATGAGTTTTATGGTAAATGAATTTAGTAATAGAAAAGATTACATGATTAATAGAATAGAAAAGATAAAAGAGGTATCTTCAATAAACCCAGAGGGTGCATTTTATGTAATGGTGAATATAGATAACTTACTAAACAAAAAGTTTAATAATGAGACTATAAAAGATTCACTAGATTTCTCAAGATTACTTTTAGAACAAGAAAGAGTTGCTGTTATACCAGGGGATGCTTTCGGAGTTAGTAATTACATAAGACTATCTTATGCTACCTCTTTAGATAACATAAAAGAGGGTTTAGATAGGATAGAAATGTTCATAGGTAGGATAATTTAAGCATCCTGTTTTAAATAAGATAATTTAATGGTATATTAATAGTATAAACTTTAGATAGGAAGTGTTATTATGGAAAAAAGTTTAAGATTATATTTACCAGTTGAAGGTACAGTAAAACCAATATCTGAGGTAAACGACTATTTATTTAATAAAAAGATAATGGGTGAAGGTATAGCGATAGAGCCAAAAGGAAACTTTTTATATGCTCCTGTATCAGGAGAAATAACCTTGATTTATGAAGGGCGACATGCTTTAGCTATAAAAACAGATTCGGGGCTACAAATATTAATACATGTAGGTATAGATTCAGTTAAGTTAAATGGTAAAGGATTTGCCTATTATGTAAATAAAGGAGATCGTGTTGAAGTAGGGGATAAAATGTTATTTTTTGATAGAGAATATATAGAGAGATACGCATCTTCTACAACACCTATGGTAATAACGAATTCGGAACTTATTTCTAATATATCTTTTAATTATAAAGCCAGCGAAGTAGGGGATATAATTATGGATATTACTTTAAAACCTTGAACTATGAAATAAACATGATATAATATAATAGCTAATTAAAAATTTAGGTTAAAGAG
>CAYYWN010000095.1:0-7621 GCA_964474485.1 uncultured Clostridium sp.
ATAGATTCCATAAATCTTGAACTTGAATTTCTTTATTTACTCTTGAATCTACTCTACCCTTTAATTCTATGGTAGCTTCTGGGTTTTTGTTTAAATCGCAAACTTTTCCCATGAATTCATCGTTTATTCTTAGTGAGTTGTTACTATTTTGACCGGATACAGTTTGGTATGCTTCTCCTTCAAAGTCTGCATCATATCCCATTTTACCAAGAGCTCTTACCTTATCTTCTTCTTTAGCTTTCCAGGATATAAATTGTTCTATTTCAGGATGATCTATGTCAAGGCATACCATTTTAGCTGCACGTCTTGTAGTTCCACCGGACTTTATAGCACCAGCATTTCTATCAAAACCCTTTAAAAAGCTCATTAAACCAGAAGAATATCCTCCACCAGAAAGTTTTTCTCCTTCAGCTCTTAAGCTAGAGAAGTTAGTACCAGTACCTGAACCACCTTTAAATAGCTTTGTTTCAGTTACATACTGCTGTGAGATAGAGTGCTTTCCTAAAAGCTTATCTTCGATTGAAACTATAAAGCATGCTGAAGCTTGAGTTCTTGTATAAGAGTCAGATGATGAAACTACAGCCTTTGTTTTTTTATCATAATAAAAGTTTCCTTGAGGTGATCCTTTTATTCCATAACTTAAAGCAAGTCCTGTATTAAACCATTGAGGTGAATTTGGTGCATACATTTGATTTAATAGTCCATAGACCATTTCGTCATAAAATATTTCAGATTCTTCTTTAGTTTTAATTAAGTTTTCTTCTTTTAGAGATTCCATCCAAAAACTAACCATTCTATGGGCTACCATCTTCATACTGGTTTCTACCCCTAATTCATTTGGAACGCCAGCTTTTCTAAAATACTTTGAAGCTATGATATCACAAGCACTTTGAGAATAGCCTATAGGGAATTCTAAGTCTTTCATATCTGTAAGTACTTTTCCAGACTTATGATCTTTTAAAAGTACGTTAACTTTTTTCCACTGAAATAAATCATATACAGTTTTAGTACTGTCTTTTTCTAAGGACTTTGTATAATATCTTTTAAAGACATCTTTAATTGATTCCATTTATTCAAAACACCTCCAGGTAATTTATAAAATCAAAAAAATCTAATAATATAGTTTTTTTAAAGTTACAATATAAAACTATATATAGTATGGCGATTCTGCATGCAACACTATATATAGTACATATCTATTATATACAATATTTTTTATATAATCAATTCATATGATAAATCCTTAGGCCATTTATATAAGTGTATACTAATTTTAGCTTTCTTTACATGGTTATTGCTCCTTATTTGAAAAAATACACACATGGATTCTTTCTACATAATATGATAAAATATTTTTTATAATGTGAATATTTATAGTATGGGAGGAGAAAGTTTTATGATTAGAGATTTTGAAGATAAAAAGCCCAATATACATGAGGATGTTTTTATAGCTAATAGTGCAGATATAATTGGAGATGTAACTTTAGAAAACAATGTTAATATATGGTTTGGAGCTGTACTTAGAGCTGATGGAATGCCAATCTATGTAGGGGAGGGAACAAATATTCAAGATAACTGTGTAGTGCACATTTATAATGAGAAGTTTTCTACATACATAGGGAAAAATGTAACTGTAGGCCATGGTGCTATAGTGCATGCTTGCACAGTAGGGGATAACTGTCTTATAGGTATGGGAGCTATAATTTTAGATGGGGCTGAAATAGGTAGTAATACAATTGTTGCAGCAGGAAGTATAGTTCCGCCAGGTAAGGTTATACCTTCAGGAGTTTTATGTATGGGGTCACCTGTGAAAGTTTTAAGGGACCTTACAGAAGAGGAAAAATTAGAACTTATAGTTTCTGCTGAAAATTATATTAAGCTTTCAAAAAAATATAAATAGATTTAAGGAGAAGCTTTTAATGATAAAATTAGATGCAATGAAAAAGATGACTGTAGAAGAGAAATATAAATATATGCTAATACTTATAGAGGGACAGCTTAGTTCTGAAAAGAACCTTATAGCTAACCTTTGTAATATTTCTGCTATAATTAAGTACACTATAGATAGGTGTAATTGGGTAGGGTTTTACATCTATGAGGAAGAAGAAATGTCTTTAGTTCTAGGCCCATTTCAAGGGCGTCCAGCTTGCAATAGAATAGACTTTGGAAAAGGGGTTTGTGGTACTGCTATAAAGGAGAAAAGACCTTTAAGAATTGATAATGTTAATGAATTTGAAGGTCACATAGCTTGTGACTCAGCTTCTAATTCTGAAATAGTTATTCCTATAATAAAGGATGAAAAAGTATATGGAGTATTAGATATAGATAGTCCAGAGGTTGGGAGATTTAATGAATTAGAAGAGATATATTTAAAAAAGGTTGTAGAAAAGATAATAAAATATATTTAAAAAAGTAATAAAAAGATAATAGATTATATAAAAAAAGGACCACTAGGGTCCTTTTTTTATGCTGATTTTTTCTTCATTCTTATAAATATTTTAGCAATTTCATTTAATACTAATGGTATTATTGATAAGCTTCCTACAAATAGCCAATCATTCATAGTAAGATCAAATACATCAAATACATTTGCAAGGAAGGGTACTGTTATTATTACATCTTGCAAGAATATACCAAATACTATAGAAAGTATTAAATACTTATTTGTAAATAATCCAACTTGGAATATGGATTTTTCAGGATGTCTCATATTAAGTGAATGGAATAATTGAGATACACTTAATACAACAAAGGACATAGTTTGAGCATGTTGAAGGGTATCATACTTAGCTTCACCATATTTAAATGCGAATAGTGTAAGTGAACCAATTAAAATACCGTTTAAAATTAAAAATATAGGAGTTCCACCAGAAAATAAGCTTTCTTTAGGATTTCTTGGTGGGTTATCCATTACATTTTTATCTCCAGGATCTACACCTAAGGATAGGGCAGGTAATGTGTCTGTAATAAGATTTACCCATAGTATGTGTATTGGTTTTAAGGGCGTTTCCCAGGCTAGTAATATAGCTACGAATAATGCTATTATTTCGCCAAGGTTACAGGATAGTAAAAATATTATGGATTTTTTGATGTTGTTATAAATATTTCTACCTTCTTCAATAGCGGCAACTATGGTAGAAAAATTATCATCTGTAAGGATTATGTCAGCAGCACCTTTAGCAACATCTGTACCAGTTATCCCCATGGCAACACCGATATCAGCAGCTTTTAATGAAGGGGCATCATTAACTCCATCTCCAGTCATAGAAACTGTATTTCCTTTCGACTTAAAAGCTTTAACTATTTTTACCTTATGTTCAGGGGAAACTCTAGCAAAAACTTTATATTTATCTATTTGAGCGTTTAAATCTTCTTCAGCTAACCTTTCTATTTCAGGACCTGAAATACATTCTTTTAGGTCTTCTGCAATGCCTAGTTCTTTTGCTATAGCAAAAGCTGTGTTTTTGTGATCGCCAGTTATCATTATAGTTCTTATTCCAGATTTTTTGCAGATCGCTATAGAATCTTTTACCTCAAGTCTTGGTGGGTCTATCATACCTACAAGTCCTATAAATATTAAGTCTGATTCTAATAAATCTAAAGGAACGTCATTATTTGGAATAACCTTATATGCAGCGCTTAGTACTCTTAAAGCGCTGTTAGACATAGAGTTTGATGAATCCATTATTTCAGATTTTATATCATCAGTAAGCTCTTTTATTTCACCATTTATATAAATTTTAGTGCTTACCTTTAATAAGTTATCTACAGCGCCCTTTGTAAATACATAGTTTTCTCCATTATATTTATTTACTGTAGTCATTAGTTTTCTGTCAGATTCAAATGGAATCTCATCTATTCTCTCATAAGTGGAATCTAATTCTTCTTTTAATATTCCTACATTGTTTCCAGCCACTAGAAGAGCTATTTCTGTAGGATCTCCAGTACTTGAATCTTTAGAATATGTGGCATCATTACATAAGACTAAGGCATCCACTAATAGCTTTTCAGAAGACTTATTTATGTCTAATTCATTTATAGGTTTTAGGCCATCTATAGTGAAAAATTTGGTTACTGTCATTTTATTTTGAGTTAAGGTACCTGTTTTGTCTGAGCATATTACGTTAACAGAACCTAGTGTCTCTACAGCAGGAAGTTTTCTTACTATTGCATGTTCTTTTATCATTCTTTGTACACCCATAGCAAGAACTATAGCTACAATAGCTGGAAGTCCTTCAGGGATTGCTGCTACTGCAAGGCTAATTGCTGTAAGTAACATTTCAAAAACATCTCTTTTTTGTACTACAGATATTATGAACATAATGGCACAGATACCAAGGGCACCTATACCAAGAACTTTTCCAAGTTCCGCTAGTTTTTTTTGAAGAGGAGTCATTTCATTTCCTTCTTCATCTAGCATCTTAGCTATTTTACCTATTTCAGTGTTCATACCTGTGGAAACAGCTACACCAGTACCTCTTCCGTAGGTAACTAAAGTTGATGAAAAAGTCATATTCTTTTGATCACCTAAGGCTATATCTGAGCCTTCTAATACTAATTTACAGTTTTTTTCTACTGGAACTGATTCACCAGTTAAGGCAGACTCCTCCACCTTCATATTAGCGGTATTAATTAATCTTAAATCCGCCGGTATATATCTTCCGGCATCTAGTATTATTATATCTCCAGGCACTACATTTTCGGAAGGTATTTCTATTGAAACCCCGTCCCTTTTAACAATAGCTTTCGGTGTAGAAAGCTTTTTTAATGCTTCTAGCGCCTTCTCAGCCTTAGATTCTTGAACAGTTCCTACAATGGCATTGATGAATATAACCAATAAAATTATTATGGCGTCACTTATTTCCCCCATTATACCAGAAACTAGTGCAGCTACTAAAAGTATAAATATCATAGGATCTTTAAGTTGCGACATAAATATTTGGATTCCTGTTTTTTTAGGTTTAGAAGCTAGTTTATTTTCACCGTACTTTTCTAGGCGAGACTTAGCTTCATTGGAGGACAAACCCTTAGATGGGTCTACTTCTAGTTCTTTAAGGGTATCTTCAATTGTTTTTTTAAACCACATGAATTTTTAATCTCCTTTCTGAAAATCATAAATTTATTTATTATAAAAGCATCTTATAGCTATTATAACCCATTAACAATTTTAATAGTATAGAAGGCAAGTACCTTAAATGTCATTAAAAAAGACCTATGCATAACTGAAATGTTACACATAAGTCTTACTATTTAATACAAAACCAGATGTTTTACATCGGCTGTTGGCTTTGCAACAGGATAACCTGCAAGCTACTCCCTTATGATATCTTACTAAATTTTAATATCTTGATTATACATAAAATAATATATGCTGTCAATGAACTTTATATTATGCATTTAAATATTAATTTCAAGGTTTAGAGGAATATATTATTAATGTATAGTATAATAATTTTATATAAAGGTATAATTAAATAAAATTATTAAGTAGTAAAGGAGTGTAATCCTTGGAAATAGGAAGAGTTAGTAAAAATACATCTGTTACCTCAGAACGAAAAAAGGTTGAAAGTAGAAAAGACTTTTCTGGAAGCTTTAGCTTTGCACGAGAAAGAAAATCTGAAGAAGATTTAAAACAAATGTTAGAGGATATAAAAAAGAAGGGCAATAGATTGGTTCTAACTAAGTGTTATTCAGATGTAATAGCATATAAAAAGATGATAAAAGGATATCTTGAATCTGTAATGGCTTATATGTATAGAGTAAAAAAAGATATAAGCTTTTGGCAGACACAATATTTTATTACAGTGGAAACTGTAGATGAAAAGTTAGAGGAATTAACTAAACTTTTACTTGGAGCAGAAAGAGAAAACATAGATATTGCAAGTACTATTGATGAGATACAAGGACTCGTTTTAGATATCTATAGATAAGATATTTACAACGAAAAGATTGGGTAAATTTACATATTAGGTGAATGAACAAAATGGAGATTTAAAGATTTCACTACTAATTAGAGTTAACTAAAAATAGACAACTTACTGTAGCTATTTACTATAAGTTATCTATTTTTTTTATTTAGTCATAGCTATTTTTTTCTATAACAATATCTATAGTATCCAGCTATTAAAGCTAGCATCAGAAGGCATTTTAAGGTCACCCCTTGGAGATAAACTTACAGTTCCAACCTTAGGACCATCAGGCAGGGCAGAACGCTTAAATTGTTGTGTGAAAAATCTTTTTATAAATTTATCTAACCAAAGCTTTATTGTCTCTTCATTATAAGAATCTTTAAAGCTTTCTTTTGCTAAAAATAATATTTTATCTGTATCCATTCCTTGCCTTATAAAGTAATATAAGAAAAAGTCATGAAGTTCGTAGGGGCCTACTATATCTTCAGTCTTTTGAATTATATTTCCATCTTTATCTTTTGGTAAAAGCTCGGGACTTACTGGAGTTTCTAATATATCTATTAAAGTTTTTGATATCTCATCTTTTACCTCAAATTCAGCTACATATCGTACTAAATATCTAACTAATGTCTTAGGTATAGAACAGTTTACAGAGTACATAGACATATGGTCACCATTATAAGTGCACCATCCAAGTGCAAGTTCTGATAGATCACCAGTACCTATTACAAGGGAGCCTTCTTTATTAGCTATATCCATTAATATCTGTGTTCTTTCTCTTGCTTGAACATTTTCATAAGTAACATCATGAATGTTAGCATCATGACCTATATCTTTGAAATGCAAAAGAGAAGCATCTACTATATTTATTTCTCTTAAAGTTGTACCTAGATTAATACATAAATCTTTAGCATTATTATAAGTCCTATCTGTAGTTCCAAAGCCTGGCATAGTAATTGTAAGTATATTTTTTCTTGGTATATTTAACATATCAAAGGTTTTAAGTATTACTAAAAGTGCTAGGGTGGAATCAAGACCTCCAGAAATTCCTATCACTACCTTTTTAGAACCTGTATGTTCTAATCTTTTAGCAAGGGAGGAAGTTTGAATATTAAATATTTCCTTGCATCTTTTTTTTCTTTCTACAATACCCTTTGGAACAAAGGGATGTTTATCTACAAATCTATCAAAGTTCCCATAAGATACATTATTAAATTTAAATTGAATAGTTGTTATAGCTGATTCTTTTAAGTGAGGGTTTTTCTTAAAACTAGTATTTTTTAGTCTTTCATTTTCTACTCTATCTATATCAACTATAGATGTAATAACCTGATTTTCTCTTTGAAATCTTTCATTTTCTTTTAAAAGAGTACCATTTTCTGATATTAAAAGGTGACCACTAAATAATAAATCTGTAGTGGATTCATGGACACCACTAGAAGAATATATATATGAACATAAACTTCTAGCACTTTGAGATAAAACCAAGCTTTTTCTATAATCATATTTTCCTATTATTTCATTAGATGCAGACAGATTACCTATTATATTTGCACCCTGCAGTGCAAGAAGAGAACTTGGAGGTATAGTTACCCAAAGATCTTCACATATTTCAAAGGCAATTTTATAGGTGACATCAGTAAATATAATATTGGTTCCAAAAGGAATTGAATCTTGAAATTTTAAATTGATATTTGTAGTTTCAATACCAA
>CAYYWN010000096.1:0-7508 GCA_964474485.1 uncultured Clostridium sp.
TCTACCTTCTGATAAAGCTTTACTTCTTACCAATCTCGTCATACCAACCCAATAAAATATACTCATTATAAATATAAAATGCCACATGGTATACTTTGGGATAACCACTACAAATGTAATTATGAGTAATGTTGTAGGTAGAACCGAGATGAAATCACATATTCTCATTATTATATTATCCACCATCCCACCATGGTAACCTACAATTAACCCAACAATTATACCAAGTGCTGAGGTTATTACAGTAACTGCAAATCCTATCAAAATGGAATTTCTTCCTCCAATTAATAATTGACCTGCAATGGACCTTCCCCCTATGTCTGTTCCTAAAATAAATTCTGCTCCTGGAGCTTTATATCTATTTCTTAGGTTTATTTTCATAATTTCATTTTGATCCATAATTAAAGAACCTATTAATACGGTGGCTATTATTATAGCTAAAATAATAAGACATGTTGTTGCTAATTTATCAACTTTAAATTCTTTTTTTAGAACCTTCCAAAAAGATGGTACTTCACTAATTGATTTTAATTCTTTTTCATCTATTTCAGCAGCAATAGCTTTTACATCTATTTCGGAGGCAATATTCTTTGCATCAATCTCTTGTTTACTCATATTTGCTACCTCCTAATCTATTCTTATTCTAGGGTCGACAATTGTCATGATTATATCAGACAATAAACTACCCATTAATGTTAAAAATCCAAATAATAAAACCAAGGCATTCATAACTGAATAATCTCTACTATTTATTGATGTAATAAATAATTCACCCATTCCTGAATATCCAAAAATAGTTTCAATAAATACAGAGCCACTTAAAAGCCCCATAATGGTAAAGCCAAAAAATGCTGCTACAGGTAGTAATGAATTTCTAAATATATGTTGAGAATAAACTTTATTTATAGGTACACCCTTACTCCTAGCTGTTTTTACATAATCTTGACCTTTAGCATCAATTACTTCATTTCTTAAATATTGTATGGTTCCAGTTGTCCTTACTATGGCAGCTGCAACCGCAGGTAAAATCATATAATGCAATTTACTTTTATAGTATGCAAACGTCCCTTTTTGTAGACCAATTTCTACAGACCCTGTTGTCGGGAACCATCCTAACTTATATCCAAATATTAAAAGAAACACAAGACCTATTACAAATACAGGTATAGCATAACTTATAAAATTATACATTATAACAGCTTTATCAAATTTTGAATCTTGATATCTTCCCGAATAAATACCAAGTGGAATTGCTATTAGGTAAGTTAATATCAAAGTTAATAGAGATAACCATAAAGTATTTTTTGCTCTGTCACCAATTAGAGAAGCAACTGGTACCTTTTGGGTATAGGATCTTCCAAAATCACCATCTTTAATCATTTTAACCATCCAGGTTTTATACTGAACAGGTATAGGTTTATTTAGTCCTGCCTTTTCCTTTAGTTCCTCAATTACCAAAGGATCCGTTTCTGGACTTATTAATCCAGTAAAAGGGTCTCCCGGCATCATTTTGCCAAAGCCAAAAACAATTATACTTAATATTAAAAGTTGAGGTATCATTACTAATACTCTACGCAATACGGTTTTCCACATCTTACAGATCCCCCTTTTCTCTTACTGACACATAGTGGGTTTTAGAAATTTGAATTAAGTCAAATGCTCTGCCATTTTCATCATAGAACATCTTTTCTCTTCTGTTATATTCTTCTTCCACCATATTTCTTTCTTGTCTGGTCTTTTCCCTATCACTAACAGAAATTTCTGGTATAGCAGCTATTAATCTTTTTGTGTAGATATGCTTAGGATTATTATATATATCATCCCTTGTACCGGTCTCTACAAATCTTCCTTTATGCATAATATAAATATAATCACACATATGTTTAACTACACCTAAATCATGAGATATAAAAAGGTAGCTTAAATTAAAATCTCTTTGTACCTCTTTCAAAAAGTTTAATACTTGAGCTTGGATTGACAAATCAAGAGCAGATACAGGTTCATCTGCTACAATAAGTCTCGGATTTAAAGATACCGCTCTAGCCACACCTATTCTTTGACGTTGTCCTCCTGAAAATTCATGGGGATACTTGTACAAAGCATCTGGTGGCATTCCTACTATAGTTAATAATTTTAATATTTTTTCTAACTCTTCTTCTTTGTTTAACTTTTCATAATTGCGAATAGGTTCTGCTATTATATCTATAATTCTTTTTTTAGGATCTAAACTAGATAAAACATCTTGAAATATCATTTGTACGTCCTTATTATATCCAGCCTTTTTCCTTAATTTCTTTGTATTTACTATTTGATCATTATATAAAATTTTGCCTTCTGTAGGGTTTTCTAATCCTACGATAGCTTTTCCAATAGTTGTTTTTCCTGATCCTGACTCTCCTATAAGTCCATATGTCTTCCCTTGTTCAAGTGAAAGTGATACTCCATCTACAGCACGGGTATAATCTTTTATAGTATTAAGTATTCCTCCACGAATAGGAAAGTGAACTTTTAAATTGTCTATTTTCAAAAATCCCATTTTAGCACCCCACTTCATTTTCAAAGTAAAAGTTCTTCCAGCATGTACACCTTACAAAGTGACCTTTTGAAACTTCATGAAGGTTTGATTCCTCTTCATGTTCTGCATCTGATATCCATGGAATTCGTTCTTTAAATCTACAGCCTTTTCTTGGCAAATTTTTCAATGAAGGCACCATTCCTTTTATTACGTGCAATTCTTGTCCAACTAATTCAGTATTAGGTATAGAGTGTAGTAATGATTTTGTATAAGGATGGAGGGGATTGTTAAAAAGTTCTTTTGCATCAGCTAGCTCTACAATTTGTCCTGCATACATAACAGCAACCCTATCTGCATTCTGTGCAACTACCCCTAAATCATGTGTTATAAGTATAATTCCTGCATTAATCTCTTTTTGAAGTTCTGCGAGCAAGTCTAATATCTGAGCTTGTATAGTAACATCTAGTGCCGTAGTCGGCTCATCTGCTATTATAATATTAGGTTTACAAGAAAGTGCAATAGCTATCAGAACCCTTTGTCTCATTCCTCCAGATAATTCATGAGGAAACTGCTGAGCAGTTTTTTCAGGTTTTATAATTCCTACTTGATTTAATAAGTCTAGCATTCTCTCGCGCCTTTGTTGTTTATTTAAATCAGTATGATATATAAGAGATTCTTCTATTTGTTTTCCAATTTTATGTAGTGGATTTAAGGATGCTAGGGGATCTTGGAAAATAAAACCGATTTCTTTACCTCTAATCTTATTAAACTTTTCTTCTGAATAGTTTATTATATTTTCCCCTTTATAAATTATTTCCCCAGTTACTTTAGTAAAGCCACTATTATGTAACCCAACTATAGAGTTAGCAATAGTGCTTTTTCCACAACCAGACTCTCCAACTATTGCTAGCAATTCATTTCTATTTAGTGTTAAAGAGACACCATCTACTGCATCAAAGTACTTGTCTTTAAATCGAAATCCAGTATGCAAATCTTTGATTTCCAATATCTTTTCATTTTCCATTTCACATTTCCTTTCTCAATATATTTACTCGCTTATTGTATAAATTTGAGAATAACTTTACACTTAAATACTGATGTAAGTTTTACTAATATGCCCTCCTTTTTATGATTATTATTCAAATAATTTGATTAATATTACTTAAATTATTTGTATTCGTTAACATTGCATAGATTTTAATATTAACATATTGTTCTCTGTCTATTAACAGATAATTTAGAATGTTCTATATTACTTTTATATCATACCATTATAAGCGCTAATCTTCCAAATATTTCGTTCGACAAATTACTTTCTTTTTTAAAAATAGTCTTATGATTTTTCCACTTGCTTCTATTTTTCTTATTTATTTTATAATGTTCTTAATATTTTCAAAATACAGAAGATTATAATTAATCCACTAAAAAACTATTAAAAATACTAAAAAAAGCTACACCTATTGGTATAGCTTCTTTTTTATTATAATTTTCAATGTACTAAAGTTCTTTTATTCTATTACTTTGAGGCAAGATCATTTTGATATGCTTTTACCATTCTCTTAACCATCTCGCCTCCAACAGAACCACATTGCCTTGAGGTTAAATGCCCATTATAGTCTTCAAATGGAACCCCAAGTTCACTTGCTACCTCTGCTTTGAATTTGTTTAATCCCTGTTTAGCTTCTGGAACTAATCTTTTTGCCATAATTAATTCACTCCTTTAAAACAAGTTTTTTATCAAAACAGTAATTTATGTCTAACCTTTGCTGCTTAATATTATTATTACCTTTTATAAAATGTTTAAACTATAAAAAGTAATCCAATAATGTTATGCCTATGAAGATCATGATAATATTGTTATTTATTTTTTTTACTTTTTTTACTCATAACATATCCAAGTCCGCATAATAAAGTTCCAACGGACATCATAGAACTCATACTAACCATTGATCCTGTTTTTACAAGTTTAGATTTTGAATTTATCTTTTCTTTAGAATCATCTTTGTTTTCTTCAACAGCCTTAGTATCGTTACTATCTTCTTTGTCTTTGGTTTTATCTTTTTCTTTGTCTTTATCTTTTTCTACATTTGGTTTAATAACGGTTTTAGAATCCAAGTTTGATAAAAAGTAGTCGCTACAATGATCTAAGCTTAATTCTAAATACTCTTCATTATCTTTATTAAATGATTTTAAGTTTTCTGCATGTAATTCTGCTTTATTTGTAGTTTCATTGAAATAATATGAATATACAGCTTTTGTTAAGTCGAGTTTTTCTTTATTTATAACTATTGTCACTTTTGTTGATCCGGGTAACTTACCATTATGCTTAAATGATATAATTTGAGCTTTTTCATCTAATTTAGATATTGAATCTTTATTAGGACTAATTTCATTTAAGCTTATATCTAGATCCTTATCTATAGATGTCATATCCCTTGTATTAAATTGCCATTTAAGCATAGAATCTTTAGCATCTAATTTAAACACCATTACCTTGTCTCCACCTTTTACAGCTTCAAAGACTTCTTTTGATATTGTGCTTGTACCCCTTAATATAAACTCAACTGTATTTCCATCTGAATACTGCAATCTATCTTTAACAACTAAGACCTGATCATCACCCTCATTAATAACGGTATTTATTTCAAATTCCACACTATTTTTAGATATATTTCCTGCTAAATCTTTTGCTTCTATGTCTAACTTATGCTTTCCATTGCTTATTATTGACTCTATTCCATCATGTTCATTACCATCTAGGATATATTTAATTGTTGCATCTTTATCATCTGTTGTTATCTTAGGCACAAGAGACATATTATAGGTCTTACCATTTTCTACACCCTTAACATTTATAGTTGGTGCTGTTTTATCTATGGAGAACTTAATTATAGATTCTACTTCATTTCCTGAATTGTCAGTAGCTTTAACTACTAATTCATAGTTTCCTTCTTCTGATATTTCTTCGTTATTATAATCTTTTCCATTTAATATTGATTTTATAGTTCCTTCTTTATCCATCTTTATTTCTGGTTTAATATTTTCATTATAAACCTTTCCATTTTCTACTCCTTCTATAGTTACTATAGGTTTTTCTTTATCTATATTAACTTTGTACTTAAGAATAGTAGTATGTCCAAAAAAATCTACTGCCTTTAATTCCATTATATCTCCATTTTCTACTTGAACCTTCTTATCAAAGTTATAGGCTGTATATTCATGTCCATAGTTAACTTCAGCGTATACCTGCTTTTGAATTTCTCCATTAATATAAAATTTATATCCCATTCCACTATCAGAAACTATTCCTTTTAAATTAAGTTCTTCTGAATTAATAAATATATTGCCCTTCCCATCACTAAAAGGTGATGTTAAATTAACTATTGGAGCTTCTGAATCAAAATATATTTTTGCTGCATAATTATTTGCATCTACTCCTGATCCATCCTCTTGCTTAACTTTAGCTGGATTTCCATTCATTCCTTGTGCATAAACATGAATATAATTAATTCCTTGCTTAAGTTCTTTACTATCTTTTAAGAAGTTAAATGTTAAATCTTTATTTACCTTCACTTCTTTGTCATCAATTTTAAATGACTTAGTTTGGTATGATACTTTACCACTTATTTCTATCATCCCATCTTTATTTAATGATTTTTCTGATACATCTATACTTCCACTAGCAAAGTCTTTATTATTAAATTCTATTATAGATTCTTCTACCTTCTCTACAACTGCATTAGCAGATGATAGATTATAAGCTTTATCCATAACTACTATGGATACTTCTTTATCTTCCACTTCCTTAGCATTAAGTTTCACAGAATACAGGTCTTTACCTTCATCAGTTATCTTAGCTCCTTTTTTAATAGTGTCATTTATAAATATACCACTAGTTAAAATACCTGCTAAATTATCTTTAGCCTCCCATTTAATTGTTACCTCTTCTCCATTTATGTCTCTTGAGATGACTTTAATTTCGGGTGCTGTTATATCAATCTTAATTGGTACTTCAAACTTTTGTGGTTCTTTATTATCTAAATCCACATAGGATTTTATTGATAATTTATATGACCCTTCTTTAGCAGCTTCTTTCTCTCCTTTAGATTTATTGTATATCATTCCATTCCAAGATAAATCTTTTCTAAGTGATGGTGATTTCCCTGAGTTATTAGTTGCATTATAAACTTGTTTTCTTACTTCATCCATCTCACCTGCTTTAACTACTACATTTCCTTTTTCATCTTGAATTTCGCTTACAACTTTCTTTGCATTTCTAAGGAAATATAAATATGGTATAACTTCTTCACAGTATCCGTCTCCATTTGGTGATAAAACAAAATCTTCAGGATTTGGGCCTAAAACACTTATCTTTTCACCTTTATAGGTAGCCATAAGTCCCGTTAAAGCAGCATCATCTATTTTTGACATCAAGCTATCTGATTTTTCCCAATCACCGTAATTTATTATTCTCTCTTTAACCCAATCTCCATAGTATCCCATGAAAGGCATTACTAGCGAAGGCTGCTCTGGGTCATTTGATTTTAATTGTAAATATCCTTCTAAAAATCTTTCTGTACTTAGATTATTCCCTATATTTAGTGTTACATTAATCTTTTCAGTACCTCTTGCTTTAACTGTAATCTCTTGCTTATCAAAAGTTATATCTGCATCATCTTTTGAAAGGATTATATCTCTAGCCATTTCTCCATTAGCATCCTTATCTTCTTGAGATAACACTCCACCTATTTGCTCTAAAGAATAAGTAACATCTTTATCACCATGATTATTTAAATCAATAGTAAAACTAACATTTTTGCTTTCTATCTCTTTTAAGGCTACTGAAGCAACGCCATTATAGGTAGCAGTAACTTTATTTTTTATAGCATCTGATATTTGAATTAATCCTGCTCCTTGTCTTCTTGGTGAGAAAGGAACTCCACCCTTGTCCTTTTTCACTACTGAAGTGTTCATAGAAATATTTTTTACGTAA
>CAYYWN010000097.1:0-7480 GCA_964474485.1 uncultured Clostridium sp.
AGCATGGAGGATATAAAGAAGTTTAGACAATATGGTAGTAAGACTGCAGGACATCCAGAATACAAGCATATAGATGGAGTTGAAACAACTACAGGACCTTTAGGCCAAGGAATCTGTAATGCTGTAGGTATGGCTATTTCAGAAGCTTATCTTGCAGAAAGGTTTAATAAAGAAGGATTTAATGTAGTAGACCATTATACCTATACTATAGCTGGAGATGGCTGCTTAATGGAAGGTATTTCAGGCGAAGCATCATCTCTTGCAGGTACACTAGAGCTTGGAAAGCTTATAATGCTATATGATTCTAATAACATATCTATAGAAGGTGATACCGATATTGCTTTTAGAGAAGATGTAGCTAAAAGATATGATGCATATGGATGGCAAGTAATAAATGTGGCAGATGGTAATAATGTTGAAGAAATAAGTAAAGCTATAGAAGAAGCTAAAAAAGAGAAAAAGAAACCAAGTATAATAATAGTTAAAAATATAATAGGTTATGGATGTGCTGCTAAGCAAGGAACAGCATCAGCTCACGGAGAACCTTTAGGTGAAGATAACATAAAGGCATTGAAAGAAAGTTTTGGTTGGAAGTATGAACCATTTACTGTACCAGAAGAAGTTAAAGGGAACATGGAGAGCTTTAACAAAGACGCAGCAGCTAAAGAAAAAGCTTGGAATGATTTATTTGAAGCATATAAAAAAGCTTATCCTGAACTTGCAAAAGAATGGGATACTTGGTTTAATGGAAAGTTATCCACTGAAATATTAAATGATAAAGATTTCTGGAGCTTTGATAAGCCTATGGCAACAAGAGAATCTTCAGGAATACTTATTAATAGGTTAACTAAACTTATTCCAAATCTTATTGGAGGATCAGCAGATCTTGCGCCTTCAAATAAGACTTATATGAAAGATAGAGGAGATTTCTCAGCAGAAGATAGAAGTGGTGCAAACTTACACTTTGGGGTAAGAGAGCATGCTATGGCTGCCATAGGAAATGGTATATACTTACACGGAGGACTTAGAGTTTTTGTATCTACATTCTTTGTATTTAGTGATTATATGAAGGGTGCTATGAGACTTTCATCTATTATGGGACTTCCAATAACTTATGTACTTACACATGATAGCATAGGAGTAGGAGAAGATGGACCTACACATGAGCCTATAGAACATTTAGCCGCTTTAAGAAGTATGCCTAATATGACTGTATTTAGACCAGCAGATTCTAAAGAGACAGCTGCAGGATGGTATTTATCCTTAACTAAGGAGGATGGCCCTGTATCTCTTGTGCTTACAAGACAAAAGCTACCGCTTTATGATAATACAGGTAAAGAAGCATTAAAGGGAGCATATATCCTTAAGGATTCAGTTAAAAAGGTTCCAGATATGATATTAATGGCATCAGGATCTGAAGTAGAGCTTATTTATAAAGCAGCAGAAGAATTAAAGAAAAATAATATTGATGCTAGAGTTGTAAGTATGCCTTCATTTGAATTATTTGAAGCACAAAGCAATGAATACAAAGAGTCTGTACTTCCTAGAAGTGTAAGATCACGAATTGCAGTAGAGGCTGCTACTTCCTTTGGATGGCATAAATATGTTGGACTTGATGGAGACGTAATATCCATAGATCATTTTGGAGCATCAGGAAAAGCAGAAGTTTTATTCGAAACCTTTGGATTTACAGTTGATAACGTAGTTAAAAAGGCTTTAGAATTAAAAAAATAAAATTCTTATAATAAAAGGTTTAATTTAAAGGACTATATTGATTATTTCAATATAGTCCTTTAAAGTTTACCTAGTTTTTTAAGGGATCTTGTGTTTATGTAAATTATCTAAGTTATTTGAATCATCTAGGTTGTCTGGTTCATTTATACTCTTTAGTTCACTTAAGTTATTTATTTCATGTAATTTATTTTTAATTATTTCCTCATTTATGTTAGACATAAATGAAACCTTTTTACTTAAAGCAACTTCTAATAGTTTCTTACCCTCATCTATTTCGCCCATCTCTATTTTTATAAGCGCATAGTAGTAATAAGCCTCAGGAAAAGCTACACCAGGGATTATTTTTGAATAAATCTTTTCAGCTTCCTCATATTCAGAAAGAAAGTAATGAACTTGGGCCATGTTGTCCTTAATTACATCATCATTTTCATCATAAAGTAAAGCTTCTTCATTAAATACTTTTGCTTTTTCATACTCTGCATTAGAAATATAATAATATCCAAGAACTTCATATACAACGGAATTTAGATAATTAGGCTTTAAAGCTTCAGCTATTTCTATAGCTTCACTAATTCTACCTTGTTTCCATCTTAAAAGGCTAAGATTTAAAAGAGAACTGTATTTAATTTGAGGCAACTTATCATCAAGTTCTACTGCTTTTTCTAAGTAGGGTTCTGATTCTTTAACCTTTCCATCTCTAAGTAATAAATAGCCATAGGAAGATATAAAATTAGCTTTTGAATTTTTAGAGTTTGCAGCCTTTTTAAAATAAGTTAAAGCCTTTTGTTTATTTCCCTTTTTATAAGCATTACCGCCTGCGGTTGCGTATATAGCTGGTAGACTTTTATATATTAGATACAAAAAGTAGACGCCTAATAGTATTTTACCTATAAGGGGATATCCCATATATATAGATGAAAATATTATTATAGCAAAGATTAAGTCTGGAAGTATTTTAGTTAACTTTGTTTTCATACTATCCTCCGTTAAATATTATTTTTTATTAGTATAATTTTTAAATTATATATTGTAATAATACCATGTTAACAATAACTTTTGAATACCATAACAATATTAAATGAATATATTTATTGTATTTGAACACAATATAATCAAGTGAAAATTTTTATTGTGGGTGGTGAGTTTATGGAAAGTTCTTCAAGTGACATAGATAATAATAAGGATGGTAAAGCATTAAAAGATGATATTAGTAAATATTCCTTAACGAAATCACTTAAGGAAAATATAGAATTATTTAAAAATAATATACTTAAATCTGATGATACCGTGATTTATAGAGAGTTTAAAAATAAGAACACTACCTTAAAGTTTTGTTTAATATTTATAGACGGAATGACTGATAGAGAAGTTATAAATGAAAATATAATCTATCCATTAATGAAAGATAATTTTAATTTTGAATCAAAGGGTATGATAGATTACATAAAAGAAGAAGTTTTAATAATAGATGATTTAAGTGAAACCCGTGAAGTAGAAAAGATTTTAAAGTCATTACTATATGGAGATACCTTACTGCTTATAGAGGGTCTTGATGAAGGTATGCTTCTTAATACAAAATCATGGCAAACTAGAAGTATATCAGAACCACAAGCAGAAACTGTAGTAAAGGGGCCAAGAGAAGGTTTTAACGAATCCTTAAATATTAATATGTCTTTAATAAGGAGAAGGATTAACTCTCCAAATTTAAAATTTGAGATTCAAGAAATAGGAGTTAGAACAAGTACAAGAGTTTGTATCGGCTATGTTGAGGGTATAGTAAACCCTAAGATATTAAAAGAATTAAAACTTAGGCTAGATAAAATAGATATAGAGGGATTCTTTTCTAGTGGGACAATACAAGAACTGATAAGCGATAGTCCGCTATCACCTTTTAAAACTATAGGAAATACTGAAAGGCCAGATGTGGTAGCATCTAAATTATTACAAGGTAGAATTATTATACTATGTGATGGATCACCTACAGCATTAACTTTACCATTTTTATTTGTGGAGCATTTTCAAATAAATGAAGATTATTATGATAACTTTATTTCTGCATCTATAAATAGAATTTTAAGATTAATGGCATTTATACTTACTATAAGTACTCCAGGAATTTATATTGCATTTGTTGCATTCCATAAGGAGATGATTCCAACTAAGCTTACTTTAAGTATATATGTAGCGAAACAAGGAGTTCCATTGCCGATAGTTGTAGAAACTTTATTAATGATTATTGTATTTGAAATAATAAGAGAAGCAGGATTACGGCTGCCAAAGCATATAGGAGGAACCGTAAGTATTGTAGGAGCGTTAGTATTAGGTGATGCTGCTGTTAATGCTAAATTTGTAAGTGCACCTATAGTAATTGTAACAGCTATTGCAGGGATATGTGGACTTATCTTATATGAAATGAATGCAGGGATAATTGTTTCAAGATTAATATTTTTAATCTTAGGATCAATGTTAGGCTTGTATGGAATTATTTTTGCGCTTATGGGATTAATTATACATTTAATGTCTATAAAGAGCTTTGGTATACCTTATATGTTAAAACTCATAGATTTAGATAAGTATAACATAAGAGATGCGGGTATAAGGGCACCTTGGTGGCTTTTAAAGTATAGAACAAAATTTATTGCCAAAGATGAAGTAAGAAGCAAAAATTATATTAAAAGAAGGAATTGGTAATGAAAAGATATTTAAATAGGTTTATTGGCTTATTTATGTTAATAGCCTTTACAATAACTTTTTGTGGATGCTGGGATTATAGTGAAATTACTGATTTGAAATATTTAGCTGGTATAGCAGTGGATAAGGATAAGAATACTAATGAGTACATATTAACTTTTGAGGTGTTAGAAGCATCTACAAGTTCAAAGGCGATAAATTCCAATATTGTTGAAAGTAGGGGGAAGACCATACATGGAGCACTCAGAGATGCTATTAAGAAAACAGGGAATATGCTTCAGGGGTCTCATGCAAAAGTATTTATAGTAAGTGAAGATATTGCAAAAGAAGGTATAGTTCCAGTTATTGATTTAATTAATAGAGATGTGGAAGTACGAAATGATATGTGGATTTTAATATCTGAAATGGAGACTGCTTCAGAAATACTCAGTAAGGAGAAAAAAGTAGATGAAATAATATCTTATGAGTTATCATCGGCTATTATAAATTCAAATAAAACAGGAAGGTACGTAAAAACGGAAGTTTTTAAGATTGTAAGAGATATATCAGATAAAGGATGTTCCGCTACAGCACCTATGGTTAAAATAAATAATACTAATCAAAGTTCAGAGTTTGATGTTTTTGGAACTGCCATATTTAAAGGTGAAAAAATGGTAGGAACATTAAATGAAGATGAAACTATGCTTTTAAACATTTTAAAAGAAAGTAAATCAAAATTTATAATGCCTATACAACTGGAAAAGGATAAGAGTATAAGTTTAGAAATTATGAATATTGATAGAAATGTAAAGCCCCAAATCAAAAAAGGTAAAATAGTTATGGATATTACTATAGATATAGAGACAGCATTATCTGAATTAGCATCAAGTGGAGTAAATTATGTTTCTAAAGATGAAAGGGAGAAGTTAAAAAAAGAATCAGAAAAGCAGCTAGAAAATGGTTATTATAAGATACTAGAAAAGCTTCAAAAAGAATATAAAAGTGACATAGTAGGATTAGGAGATATATTAAAGAAAAAGAAGCCTAATGAATGGAAGAAAGTTGAAGAAAATTGGCCAGATGTTTTTGAAAACATAGACGTTAATTTAAGCATAAATATAGATATTAAATATAGTGGAGTAACTAATAAAAATATAAAAGTAGGGGATTAATATGATTTTTTTAATATTAGGAGGTTACATTTTAATATGTAGTAGTGATTTGCTATATTTAAAGAATAATAATTTAAAAAAAGAAATATCAGTATATATTTTCATACTGTCTGTAAGTGTTATAATTAGTGTTTTAATTACTTTAAAAGTTAACATACCACGTCCCATGGAGTATCTTGGTAGGGCTTTTAGTATATTAAAGAATATGCTAGGAGGATTCTTATGAAGAAAGAAGCTATATCTAATAAGCAAATGCAACTTCTTATATTTTCTTATAGTATAGGGGGATACCTTCTATTAAATATGGGGGCTAATTTAAAACAAGATGCGTGGATAGCTTCTATTACAGCTGTAGTAAGTACTATTCCTATTATGATTATGTATAGCAGAATTATGTATTTACATCCAGGTAAAAATTTGTTTGATATTATAGAAATAATTTTTGGAAAGTTCTTTGGAAAATTTATAAATATAGTTTTTGTTTTTCATGTATTTTTACTAGGCTCTTACATATTAAATGACTTTATTAACTTTATTAAATTAACAGCCCTCTTTAATACACCTTTGGTAATTACAACTATATGCATAGGGGTTTTAAGTATATGGATATTAAAAGAAGGTATTGAAGTTTTATCTGCCTGGGCTCAATTTTTCATAAGAATTGTATTGGCATTTGTAGTTTTAGTGTGGATATTATTAATACCTGAAATGGATATTACAAACTTGCAACCAGTTTTTTATAGTGGATTCAAGGATATATCAAAAGAATCACTTAAATTAATGGTCTTTCCATTTAGTGGTATATTTATATTTATGACATTTTTTGATTATTTAGATCAGGATACAAAAAGTAAAAATATATTTGTTAAGCCATTAATTATAGGAGGGATAGTTGCTGTGATTTTTACCCTTGTTAATATAATGATTCTAGGTGGTGAAGACTATAATTCATTTTATTATTCAGGTTACGAGGCAGTAAAAAGATTAGAATTACATGGAGAGTTTCAAAGGTCAGAAGTGATAGTTTCTATAGCTTTTACTATAATACAATTTCTTCAAATAAGTTTTTGTATATTAGGGACTTCGAAGGGAGTTACAAAAGTATTTAATTTGAAAAATTATAGAAATATTTTAATTCCTATAGTTCTTTTAATGATAAATTTTGTCCAAATAATGTTTGCAAGTGTTATGGAAGCTATGGAATTTACAAGTGATTTATGGCCACCATATGCGTTTTTAATGCAAATTATATTTCCATTTATAATATTTATAGTGGCTTTATTAAAGAAAAGATATTCAGCTAATAAGAAAATTTAAAGGGAATGGTGTATAATGTATATATATTATATGGAAAGGATCTGTGTACATGAAAATAGCAATGCCTAAAAATGGAGAATTGATTAATCAACACTTTGGTAAAAGTGAAAGCTTTTTAATTGCTGAAATTAAAGATGGAAATATTATAAATAAGACTTAGTATGAACTCTTGATCCATATATCATTTCTCCATTCCCTTCAATCTGTATAGAAAGAGAGATACTCCTGCAAGGATTTTTGCTGCGCCTCACTTCGAATGCGGTTGATGCGCTCTGCATGATCAAGGAGGGCCTGGACGATGCGAGGATCAATGCCTCCGCTGTCCGCCATGTTTCTCATGATCTGACTTGCCTTCTCCTGGCTCATCCCGGGTCTGTAAGGCCGATCCTCCATAATGGCGGTATAGACATCGGCCACGGCCATTATTCTAGACCCAAGGGGGATCTGGGCGCCAATGAGTTTGAAGGGATAGCCTTTCCCGTCAAGTCGTTCATGATGCAGGGCGCCCCACACCCGCAACAGATCAAAGGCACGAATGCCCATCAGCAAGCGGTTTGTATAATAGGTGTGGCTTCGAATGATGCCGA
>CAYYWN010000098.1:0-7424 GCA_964474485.1 uncultured Clostridium sp.
TATACTTTTAGGAACACTAATTACTATGATTATGGTATTTACCATTAGCACCTTCACGTTAAGTATATTAAAAAAACGGGTAGATACTAATAGTTTAATAAATAAATCTGTATTCAGAGAAAATAATAAAATAAAGGAAGTTCTCCTTACCAAATTGAGATTCCAATTGCAAAGTTATTTAGATAAATATATAAGTGAAAATCATGAAGAGGATATAAGTGAAGTAGAACTTCTAAGAAGCTTTAATAGCATTATAACTTATGAAAATTGTAGTATGAAATACGATAGTTTAAAACAGTGTATAAACTTACATATTAAAGATTTTAATGGATCCTATTACAATGAAGGTTACAAATGTAGCATAAAGGGAAACAAAGTTAAACTAATAAGATATCAAGGGGAAGTGTTCAAATGAGTTCAAATAATGTTTATATGATTATGGGAAGAGAAATTTATACCTATGATAAGAAAACAAAGGTCTATGAAAGATTTCAGTATGATGATATAGATTTTATATATTTTAAAAATAAAAAGCTGAAAATTATCTTAGAGGGAGAGGAAATATATAATTTTAAATTAAATTTACCTAAAATGAACAATATATCATTAAAAAAGAATATAGAGAGAGAAGTAAATCTTTTATTTAAAAAGGATGATATTCTTTTTGATTATGAAGTTATAAATTCTAGTAATAAAACTTTAGTTACAAGTGTTAAGTGTATAAATACAGACAAATATGAAATTATTGATAGATATTTTGCAGGTTGTAAAGCATTAAAGGTTATACCAATGCAAGAGGCTTTAATAAGATGTATAAAAAATAAAGCGAAAGTGAAAGAAGGTATAGTAATGGCTTTAATAGAAGAAAATTTATACTCTATAATTTTAAAGTATGGTGACATAGCTTTTTGTACTATTAATAAGGAGAAAGGTGAAAAAAATATTAATAATATATGTGAAGAATCTTTAAAAATTATTACTAAATCCTTAGAACATTTAAGTATATCTATAGAAAAAAATATGTATTTAATAAATTTAGGTTTAGATAAAAAAGATATTAGAGATTTTAAGATTAAAAGTTTTAATATTAAAGTTGAGGAGTTGTTTTATGTTAATTAGATATAAAAATCAATATAATTATTTGCCATCTAGTTATATAAATAATAAGGAAAGAGAAAAATCAATGTCTTATAATAATTACATAATACTTGTTTTAGTTATTATGATATCAATAGGTATTTTAATAATAGATTATAATAAAAGCTTGAGTTCTAAGGAACAAGTGGAAATAGTTAATGAAGACTTTAATAAAAATAATGTAAGCAGCAATTCAAAAAATATACATAATATTGTGGAGAGCTTATTTGGTTTTGAAGAAAAAATGTTTAGAGTAGATAATCTTTTAATTACTAAAGATAATGTGATTTCAAAAATTACTTTTTATAACAATAAAGATATAGATGAATTTATAAATTACTACAGTAAAAATAATTATATAAAGGTGAAGAGTATGGAATATGTAAAAGATTTAGAAAATAAATATAGTTTTAATGTTAATTTATCTTATTAAGGTGACTGTATGACAAATAAGATTAAAAAGATTATTATAATAATATTAGTAACTATATCTTTAGGTGAGATTTTTTATCTTTTAAGTAAACACTCTCTGGCAAATTCTAATACTACACTAGTAAATGAAGAAGCTTTACCCGTGCTAAATGTAATAGGTGAAAATAAGAAAGAAAGGGAAATTAATAATGAAAAGAGCATATCTAATATATTAGTTTTCCATGAAGAGCTAGATTTTGAAATTAAAAAAATAGAATATAGTAAAGATAATATAAGCATATTTGTAGATTTTACATCTGATATAAATAAATTTTTAAATTATTTATTAGAACTAGAGAATAGATATGTTAATATTGAAGAGATGAGTATCCTATCTAAAGAGGATAATATTGTAAAGGGGTATTTAATTATTAAAATATCTCAATATATTTAAGGGGACATCTAAAATGAATAAATTAATATTTGTAGGTATGCCTGGTGCAGGAAAAACCACTATAGGAGATGCTATTAGTAAGGAAACAGGATGGGAGTTTATAGATACTGATAAATATATAGAGTCCGAGGAAAAAAGTAGTATTGCTACTATATTTAAAGAAAAAGGAGAAGTATATTTTAGAGATTTAGAAAAAATGATATTAAAAGATTTTGAAGATAAATCTAATATTGTAATATCAACAGGTGGAGGATTACCTATATATAATAATAATATAGAAAAGTTAAATTTATTAGGATCAACAATCTTTTTAAGTACACCAATTAAGGAATTAGTAGAAACAATTAAAAGGGATAATAAAAGACCATTGATTTCACAAAATAATATAAAATTGGAATTAGAGGCCTTATTAAAAGATAGAATTGATATATACAAAAAATCAACTATAATAATAGATGGTGAAAGTAAAAATAAATATGATATAATAAATGAGGTTATAAATAAAATTAAACTATTTGAGATAAATTTATAATAATATATAAATTTAAGGGTAAAATAATAATAGGAAGTATATATTATTTTTTAAGAATAGTCATGCTAAAGGTTGATTTTTTGCAAAAATTAGTTTAAAATCTAATAGGTTTAATAGGTGAGGTAAATGAAAATATTTGTTATTAATGGACCGAATCTGGATAGATTAGGTAAGAGAGAAGTGAATATTTACGGTGATTTAAGCTTAGATCAAATAAATGAAAAAATAACTGAGCATTTTAAAGATCAAGCTGAAATTTATTTTTTTCAAAGCAATGATGAAGGAAAGATTATAAGCGTCATAGGAGAAGCAGATGAAAAATATGATGCTATAGTAATAAATCCAGCAGCATATTCTCATTATAGTATTGCTATATTAGATGCATTAAAGGGAATAAGAATACCTTCAATAGAAGTACATCTTAGTAATATTTATAAAAGAGAAGACTTTAGAAAAATAAGTGTTACTGCAAATGCAGCAATAGGTGTAATAAGTGGGCTTGGATGGAAGGGTTATATTTTAGCCATAGAATTTTTATTAAAAGAGTATAAAGACATACATAAAAACAATATATTTGCCTGAAAAGGTTGTAATATAAATTAATCTAAAAGATTTTTGGAGGGATACTTAATGATATCAGCAGGAGACTTAAGAAAAGGTAATACTTTTGAATTAGATGGACAAGTATTTACAGTAATAGACTTTTTACACGTTAAGCCAGGTAAGGGAGCAGCTTTTGTAAGAACAAAGCTTAGAAATGTAATATCAGGAGGAGTTACTGATACAACTTTTAACCCAACTTTAAAATTACAAGAAGCTGTAATTGAAAGAAAAGAAATGCAATATTTATATTCTGATGGAGAATTATATTATTTCATGGATCAAGAAACTTTTGAGCAAATTCCTTTGAACTTAGAAATTGTTGAAACAGCTATAAAGTTCCTAAAAGAAAATATGTTTGCTATAATAAAGTTTTATAAAGGAGCAGCATTCTCTGTTGAGGCACCTAACTTTGTTGAGCTAGCTATAACTCATACAGAGCCATCAGTAAAGGGTAATACTGCAACTAATACATTAAAGCCAGCTACAGTTGAAACTGGTGCTGTAATTAATGTTCCACTTTTTGTAAATGAGGGAGACGTAATCAGAATAGATACTAGAAATAGTGACTATATGGAAAGAGTTTAAAACATAGTATTAAACCTTTTATTTTAGAAAGGGATGTGTATCTATGAGCGATATTATAAAAGATATAGAGAGTATTAAAAGCGAACTTAAATCATCTAAATCACTAGAGGACACTTTAGATAAAGCTCTTCAAGTTATTTTGAATTTAGGAGCAAAGGTTACTAGCATGGAAAAAGATATGCTACAGCTAACTGAATATGCTGAATATATTGAGAGAAGGTTAGATTTTATGTCTTCATCATTAGAAGATTATGAAGAAGTTATAGAACCTTTAGAGTATGAACATGAGGAAGATGATTATGTTGAAAGTTCTTGTCCGTTTTGTGGCGAGGTACTATTTATAGAAGAGCAGCTATTTAAAAGTGACTCTAAGATAAAATGTCCAAATTGCAATAAAACTATGAGACTAGAAGAAAAGTATTTAGAACCAACAAAAAGTGAAGATTAAAACAAATATTTTTATATAGTCTAATAAATTAAATAGTAAATTAGAAAAAACCTAAGATTAATCTTAGGTTTTTTTCTATTTTTGTAATAATTATCAATATATATAAATAAAAATTAAGTATACAAGGAGGTGAATAACCTTAATAAAAAAATAGAAAGAGGAATGTTATGCATACTAATGAGATTATAAATATTTTACCTAAAGAGATTATATTAAAATTAGAAGAAATTAAAGATTTTAATTGCATTCAAGAAATTAGATTAAGGGCGAATAGACCACTTATAATTCAAATAAATCAAGAGGAAATAATAAAACCATACTTAGTTACTAAGGATAATATAAAAACTATACTTCAAAGAATAAGCAATTATTCTTTATACGCTTTTGAAGAAGAGATAAGGCAAGGGTATATAACCATAAAGGGTGGTCATAGAGTTGGTATAGCAGGGGATTGCGTTCAAGAAAAAGAAGGAATTAAAACCATCAGAACTGTTTCTTCTTTGAATATAAGGATATGCAAAGAAGTGAGGGGCTCAGGACTAAATGTACTACCTTATGTAATTGAAAAAGGTAAGGTGCTTAACACTATAATTATTTCACCACCAAAGTGTGGCAAAACTACGATATTAAGAGATATTACAAGGAGTATATCAGACGGTGAGATAAACCACAGATTCAAAGGTAAAAAGGTAGTTATAATTGATGAGCGAAGTGAAATAGCAGCTTGCTTTGAAGGGGTTCCACAGTTAAATGTGGGCATACGAACAGATGTTTATGATAATTGTATGAAAAGCTATGGAATAATAATGGCAATTAGATCTATGGGGCCTGAGGTATTAATTTGCGACGAAATTGGTTCTCTAAAAGATATGGAAAGTATCCTACTTGCCATGAATTCAGGGGTTAATATTATTACTACTATTCATGGAAGCGGTATTGAGGATATGGAAAAAAGATTAGTTTTTAAAAATATATTAGAAGCAGAAGTTTTTAGAAGAGCTGTAGTATTAAGTAATAGAAATGGAGTTGGAACCATAGACTATATATATGACTTTAAAGATAAAAAAGTGATTTATGGAGAAAAAAACTATGGTTAAATATTTTGGGTTTCTTATGATAATTATTTCTTGTTCCTTGGCAGGATTTGTGTATGCAGAATCCTTACGAAAAAGAGCCTTGGAACTAAAAGAACTAGAAAGGGCTTTAAATCATCTTCAAAGTGAAATTTTTTATACACATACACCACTTCCAGAAGCGCTTCTAAGTATATCTGCAAAAGGGAAATATGGATTTAAAGATCTATTTAAAGATGTAGCAACTGACTTAAAAGAAAACAAAGTTAAAGATGTCTATGAGAGTTTTCAAAAGAATTTAGAAAAACATAAGAAATTCTTAAATATTAATGAAGAGGACAGAAATATAATTTTAGACCTAGCCAAGGGGATTGGAGAGTCTGACATTGAGTCACATATGAGCATATTTTCAATTACATTAAAAAACCTTCAAGATCAAATCGAAATTGCTTTAGAAAAAAGCAAAAAAGATATGAAAGTATATAGGTATCTTGGTATCTCCATAGGTCTAATGACAGTTATTTTCTTAATATAAAGGAGGAGAGGACATGCTAGACATCAGTTTGTTATTTAAAATAGGAAGTGCCGGTATAGTGCTAGTAATATTAGATAAGGTCCTTACAACTAGTGGGAAAGAAGATATAGCTACTATTGCTAATATAGCAGGGGTAGTAATAATACTTTTGATGGTAATAAATCTTATAAGCAAGTTATTTGACTCTGTAAAAACCATGTTTCAATTTTAGGTGGTTTTATGGAAATAATAAAGATAACCTCTTTTGCCTTTGTAGCATTATTTTTACTTATGATATTTAAGGAGGAGAGGGAAGATATATCAATATTTATTACTTTAATCACTAGTGTTATAATTATTTTCTTTTTGCTTAGTAAAATTAATTTTATATTTCAATTCCTTCAGTCTATAGCATTAAAGGCCAACATAGATGCAGTTTATCTAAGTACAGTTATGAAAATATTGGGAATAGCCTATGTAGCATCATTTTGTTCTGAAATATGCAAGGATGCAGGGGCTAATAGCATAGCTTCAAAGGTAGAACTTTCAGGTAAAATTCTTATTTTATTTTTAGCCATACCAATTTTGATGGCGGTTCTAGATGCCATACTAAAGATTATGTAGGTGTGTATATATGAAAAAGTTAATAATAATGGTTTTTATTATAATAATGATAAGTTTCACCACAGGCAAAGCAGAAACTCAAATTAAAAAGGTAGATATTAATGGAAAAGGGGGGATAGAAAATGTAGAAGAAAAAAACATTGATATTATGGATGAAACAAGTTTAGAAAATTTGTATGAATATATGAAAAATATCAAATTAGATCATGAGATTGCTAATGATTTAGATATTAAAAGTTATATATCAAATTACATTAAAACTGGAAGAGGAGATCTTAATTATAAGGAAGTATTGAAAGGACTTATTAGCTATACATTTAAAGAAGTAATTAATTCCTCGAAATTTTTAGTTATGGTAATAGTCATTGCATTAATAACTGCATTATTAAAAAACATACAAGATGCGTTTACTAATGACAATATAACAAATATTGCCTACTTTGCATGTTATTCTATACTAATAATGATATTATCCAAAAGTTTCTTAATATCGGTAAATTTAGCTAAAGGTACTATAAAGGAATTAACAGATTTTATGGCAGCTCTTATACCTGTTTTAATGCTATTACTAACAAGTGTTGGAGGACTAGCACAGGTTGCCACTATGGACCCTATAACATTAATTGCTATAAATGTGGTACCAAGGTTTTATGTGGATTTTATAATTCCATTTATACTTATGGGATTCGTATTACAGTTTATAAATAGCTTATCTGAAGATTATAAGATAACGAAATTAGCTAAGCTTTCAAATCAAATTGTATTATGGGTGCAAGGCATAATTATGACAATATTTATTGGCATAATTACTATAAGAGGAGCCACATCAAGTACATTAGACGCTGTAACTGCAAAAACAGCTAAATTTGCAGTTGATAATTTTGTACCGATTGTAGGAAAAGCTTTATCTGATGCAGTAGCAACGGTGGCTGGATATTCCTTATTATTAAAAAATGCTGTAAGTGTTTTGGGACTTGTAATTATAGTATTTATTATAATTACTCCTATACTTAAGTTATTTATAATGGCTATGTTATATAAAA
>CAYYWN010000099.1:0-7409 GCA_964474485.1 uncultured Clostridium sp.
TACCAATGTATGATAGAGTTTGAAAAGTGGAGAATTAGTTCCGGTAAGAATTTAGAAAAATGGTTTCAAGTTATAGGAGAATTTGAAGCCTTAAATAGTATTTCAAATATTATTTGTGATAATCCTCAATGGGTTATGCCAGTGATTACAGATGGGGAAATTATAATAAAAGCAAATGAGTTAGGGCATCCGCTTTTATGTGAAAAAAGAGTATGTAATAATATTATCATTGATAATAAAAAAAATATTTTATTGGTAACGGGTTCAAATATGTCTGGTAAGAGTACATTTTTAAGAACTATTGGTATAAACCTAATATTAAGCTATATTGGTGCGTCAGTGTGTGCAAAGAAATTTGAATGTTCACTGATGAATATTTTTACTTGTATGAGAACGAGTGATAACCTAGAAAGCAATATATCTTCTTTTTATGCTGAAATATTAAGAGTGAAAATCATTGTTGAAAATGTAAAAAATAATAAGAAAGTTTTTTTCCTTTTAGATGAATTATTTAAGGGAACAAATTCTATTGATAGACATGATGGTGCTAAAGCATTAATAAGACAATTAGGAGACCAAGGTGCATCAGGTATTATTTCTACGCATGACTTAGAATTATGTAATTTACAATATGAATATACTAAAGTTAGAAATTATCATTTTAAAGAGTATTATATAAATAATGAATTAAAATTTGACTATAAAATTCGAGATGGAGTATCAACTACTAAGAATGCTCTATATCTGCTTAAATTAGCTGGTATAGATTTAAAATAATTGTATAAAGATAAAAAAATGTGTTAAGGGTATTATATATAAAGTTGAATGATATCTCATTAAATTTCTTCTTGATAGAAGTGGAGCTATGTAAGGCCTTGAAGGTGACACCATTGGAGGCTTTAATGTTTGCATATACATCAATAGTATTAAAAAAACACATAATACTATTGATGTATATGAAGTAATAAAAGGTTAATTATCTTTAGCTGCTTTACTCACAAACTTTTCCTGGATTTAATATATTTTTAGGATCAAAGGCTAATTTTATATTTTTCATTAGGTTAACATACTCAGCTCCATACTGCTGAAGCATATATGTTTTTTTAGCGAAACCAATTCCATGTTCCCCAGATACTAAGCCTTTTAGTTCCCTTGATTTACTATACATCGCTTCAAATACTTCTTCAAGCTTATCTTTCCATTCGTCATCTGTAAGATCATCTTTTAATACATACACATGTAAGTTACCATCACCAGCATGTCCAAAACTTCTTATTCTTACATCAAATTGTTCTTGAAGTTTACTCGTATACTTAATGAATTCAGCAACTTTATTTCTTGGAACAACAACGTCACATTCATCCATATCAGTTGTTGATGCTTTAACTGCTTCAAGAAAAGCTCCTCTTGCAGACCAGACAGCTTCTTTTCTTTCATCTGTATCAGTTATAAATACATCTAAAGCACCTTCTTCAAGGCAAATGTTGGCGACCTTTTCATAGGCCTTTTCTATGTCTTCGGTGCTATTACCATCAAAGGTTAATAAAAGATATGCATCAGAAGAATTATCAGGGAACTTTTTCCCGAGAAACTCCTCAGCAGCAAGAATAACTTCTCTTTGCATAAACTCTATAGCAGTTGGTGCAGATTTCGATTTAACTATTTTGGGAACTGTACCTACTGCCATATCAAGATTTGGGAAAGGTATTAACAAAGATATAGCTTTTTTAGGTAGTGGTATAAGTTTTAAGATAACTTTTGTAACTATACCTAAAGTTCCTTCAGAACCACAGATTAAGTCTTTTATGCTGTATCCAGAAGAATTTTTAACTACTTTTCCTCCAACATTAAGTATTTCTCCACTTGGAAGTACTACTTCAAGTCCTCTTATATAATCCCTAGTAACTCCATACTTAACAGCCCTCATTCCACCTGCATTTGTATTTACATTACCTCCAATTGTAGCAGATTTTTCACCTGGATCTGGGGGATAAAACAAATCAAACTCTTCAACGTATTTGCTTATTTCCATTAAAAGTACACCAGGCTCAAGGGTTAAGGCTAAGTTTTCTTCATCAATTGCAAGTATTTTGTTCATTTTGGACATATTTATCATAATGCCACCATAAATTGGAACTGATGCTCCAACTAGTCCTGTTCCAGAGCCTCTTGCCACAACAGGGATCATATTTTCATAGGCATATTTCATAATACTTGACACTTCTTTAGTAGAAAGAACTTCCACTAGTACATCTGGCATATTACTGATTCCACCCATCTCATCATGGCTGAAATCATTATTTATTGAGTCACCTTTAAATACTCTATTTTTATCTAATATAGATACTAAAAATTCTATATCCTTAGCATCAACCTTTTTATAATCCATAAAAAAACCTCCTTGATTTTCAATTTAGTATAAATACTAAGCTATTGAGTTTTTAATATCTGAAATTAACTTAGGGACTATTTCGTAAATGTCTCCAACTATTCCATAATGGGCTATATTGAATATAGAAGCATTTTCATCTTTATTTATTGCAAATATACGCTCAGAACTATTCATTCCAGCTGTAAATTGAACTGCACCAGAAATTCCAAGGGCTATTATAAGCTTTGGTTTAACTGTTCTACCAGAAAGGCCAATTTGCTTTTTAGCATCTATCCATCCTTCTTCAACTAATGATCTTGTTCCAGCTACCTTAGCATTAAGAAGCTTTGCCAGCTCTTCAATCATAGCCATATCTTTTTCTGATTTTAAGGCTCTACCAACTGCAACGATTATTTCTGCATCGGAAATATCTACTTCAACTTCTTTTTTTGTAATCTTTAATACCTCAATATTTGATGTAAGTTTTGATTTGTCTATTTCACATAATGTGATTTTACCTTTTGAATAATCTTGCCTTTTAGGGGCATTCATAACCTTATATCTTACAGTTGACATTTGAGGTCTATTATTTGGACATATAATTTGTGCCATAATATTACCACCAAAGGCAGGTCTTATCTGTACAAGGTCTGTATTTTCTTTCATTTCAAGTATTGTGCAGTCTGCTGTGAGGCCTGTTTTAAATCTTGCGGCTACTCTTGGTGCAAGGGATCTGCCAACAGTTGTAGCTCCAACTAGTAATGAGGATGGCTTTACCTTATTTACAAAGTCTTCAAAGGCAGCAGTATAAGGTTCTATCCTAAAATCCTTAAGCTCTTCGTAGTCGTATACAAAAACTTCATCCACTCCATAATGAAGTAATTCTTTTGCCTTCTGCTTTATATTGTAGCCAATAAATACACAGTATACTGGAAAGTTGACAACAGCTGCAAGCTCTTTAGCCTTTCCTATAAGTTCCATTGTTACAGGGTGTATTTCTCCTTCTATATGATCTACATATACGCCTATACCATGCCACAAACTCTTGTCTACTTTTAAAGTATCTGCTTCAATAAACTGCATTACTCCAGTAGGACCTTTTTTAACGCAAATCCTACACATTTTACAGGCTGCACTGACTTCAACTTTACCTTCTATGTACTGGATTGCATCAAAAGGGCAAATCTTTATTAGGTCTCCAATGTTTGAGAGATTTACATTTTCTTGGTTACAAATTAGCTTACTCATGAGAACTCCACCCTTCTTTATATAAACTTTAACTCTTTAAGTTTTGTAGCTATTTTAAAACTAAGCTCTGTACTATTTCCTGTCCACTTTTCTCTATTATTATTTATATCTGGTGGAAATATTCTTTCAACCTGCGTTGGTGAGCCATTAAGTCCATATTTCTTTTCATCTTTATCTTCAAAATCATTTAATGTTATGATTTTTATTTCTCTATCTTTTGTAGCTAGTTTTTTTCTGTAAGAGGGAAGCCTTGGCTGAAATATATCTTTTTCTACAGTTAAAAGGCAAGGAAATTGAACCTCTACTATTTTAAGGGTATTTGACATATCCATTTCCACAATAATAGACTTTTCCTTTAGCTCTATTATTCTTAAAACGTTTGCAATGTGGGGAATTTGAAGATATTCAGCCATTTCTGGGCCTACTTGAGCAGTATCACCATCTGTTGTCTGCTTTCCACATAATATAATATCAAATGCACCCATTTTCTTCACACCCTGTGAAATTGTATAAGACGTAGCAAGAACATCTGCTCCTGCAAACTTTCTATCAGTAACTAATGCACCTTCATCTGCTCCAATCATATATGCTTCCTTTATGATATCTTTTGCTTGAGGTGGTCCCATACTTATAACCTTAATCAACCCACCCTTTTGTTCTTTAATCTTAAGTGCAGTTTCTAAGGCATATAAATCGTAAGGATTCATTTTTGAATCTACACCATCTCTTTTTAAAACACCTGTAACCGGATCTACTTCCACCTTTGAAGTTCCTGGAACTTGCTTTATACAAACTAAAATTTCCATATATATTCCTCCAATCTTTTTATAGAAAAGGCAAAAAATAATTAAACGGTATGATGGTCTGACCACCATGCAAAATCATATTACCATAATATTTAAAAGTTTTATATAATAGTTAAATAGTTAACATTAAGATTTGTCTTATCTAAAAAATAAAAATGACAGTAATACTTGACATTACCGTCATTTTTGAATTTACATAAAGATATATATTTTTATTTTTCACTTATTCATATATTTATTTGCAAAATCAAAATGTTCACCCATTGCCTTTCGAGCGGCCTTTGAATCGTGGCTTTCCATGGATAAATATATACTATGGTGCTGAGAAAAAAGTATTTCTTTATTTGATTTATCAACTAGTATAGATTTTCTTATATCTTTAATAAAGTGATCTACAAGATTTGAAACTGTTCTAAGAATGTTATATATTAAAACATTGCCACAGCACTTTGCAATTTTATAATGAAATTCTTTATCAATTTCAGCATGGATGTCTTCATCTTCAAGGTCTAAGAATCTGTCAGTAAGTTCCTTTAGCTCTTTTAGATCCTCATTAGTTATTCTTTTTGAAGCAAGGCCTGCTGCCTCAACCTCCATGATCTTTCTAAGCTCCCAAATTGATTCTGGATCACTTTCTTCTAACATAAACATAATTGATAGTGGTTCAAATAAATTATCTTGAAAGCTTGTTTTTATATAATTACCTACACCTTGCTTGCCCTCTATTAAACCAATGACTTCTAATGCCTTACGTGCTTCACGAATAGAAGCTGTACTTACACTTAATTGTTCAACTAAATATCGTTCCGAAGGGAGTTTATCTCCTTTTTTAAGAGTGCCTTCATCAACCATTTCCTTTATTTGCTCTATTACCTGCTCATAAACCTTTGTGTTCTTTATTGGATAAAACATGGTTCTCCTCCTAGATTTAGCTCTAAATAGTTAACTGTAGAGCTTGTGATTTTCTCTATTATATAGGGAGCCCTTCTAATACTGAAAGCCTATATATTATATACACTATAACATAATAATTACAGTTTTATAATACATTTTTTAACATTAAAAATAGTGAAGCTTTATTACTTTTATATAAAAAATGTGTACTATATTTAGTGATACTATTATAATTAGATATAGTTGTTTGATTTTGGATAGAATAAATAGGTGAACATGTTATTATAGTTCAAACCATTATTTCTTTAGTATATCTAAATCAAAAAAGATATTTCATGTATAATGATTTTAAATATAAGATAATAGACATAGAATTGAGGAGTTATTATGAGTAATGCAAAAGAAAAGGTAAAGGTAAAATGTATAGACTTAACGGAAGACGGGAAAGGAATAGTAAAGGTAAGAGGGAAAGAGGTTCAGGTACCTTATTTAATTGAAGGAGAAACTGCCACCATTGAATTAATTCAGAAAAGAAACTTTATAGATGCTAAGGTAGTAAACCTTCATGAAAAATCAACTAACAGAGTAAAGCCAGAATGTCCTTACTTTTATAAATGTGGAGGATGCCAGCTTCAACATATGTCCTATAAGTCACAGTTAGAATTTAAGCAAAGCAGTGTTGAAAAGTTAATGAAACAATATAATAAAGTAAATGAGATATTAGGCATGAAAGAACCATATTTTTATAGAAATAAAGTTCACTCTACAGTAGCCTATGATGGAAAAAGAAAGATCATATCAGGAATTTATGAGGAAAAAACTCATAATGTGATTTCTATAGATAAATGTATTATTCAAGATAAACACGCAGATGACATTATAGCATCTATTCTAGAAATGATGAAAGCATTTAAAATGAAACCTTATGAAGAGGATACAGGACGTGGTTTTCTCCGTCATATTTTAGTAAAAAGAGGATTTGCCAGCAATGAGATTATGGTTGTACTTATAGTATCATCACAAGTATTTCCATCAAAAAATAATTTTATAAATATACTGCTAAAAAAGCATCCTGAAATCACCACCATAGTAATGAATGTAAATAATCGCAAAACTAGTGTGGTGCTTGGTAATACTGAAAAGGTGCTTTACGGAAAAGGTTATATTGAAGATACTTTATGTGGCTGTGTATTTGAAATTTCACCAAAATCCTTTTATCAGATCAACCCTAAACAAACGGAAATCCTATACAATAAAGCTATAGAAATGGCAAAGCTAACAGGTAAGGAATCAATACTTGATGCTTACTGTGGCATAGGAACTATATCACTAATTGCCAGTAGTAAAGCAAAAAGTGTTATTGGGGTAGAACTAAACAAGGATGCTGTAAAAGATGCAATAAAAAACGCAAAACGAAATAAAATAACCAATACTTATTTTTACAATGAAGATGCAGGAGACTTTATGGTAGGTCTTGCAAATGAAAAACAAAAAATTCATACAGTATTCATGGATCCACCTAGAAGTGGCAGCGACGAAAAGTTCTTATCATCTTTAGTTCGCCTTGAACCTAAACAAGTAATATATATATCCTGTAACCCAGTGACACAGGAGAGAGATCTTAGATACTTAACTAAGCATGGTTATGAGGTGAAAGAGATACAACCAGTGGATATGTTTCCGGAGACTTGGCACGTTGAGTGCTGTGTTAGGATTGAACGGGTGAAATGCCTATGAATAGAGGGATGCAGATGATTCGTAAAGCTGATAATTTAGTGCGACCCTTGAGTAGATAATAAAGATATTTAAAATATTGAGTTTCATAGAAGAAGGGGGTTCACGTTATGGCTAAAAACGATAATATGCTGACAATTCTGTGGATGCTGAATTCAGGCGTAAAAATGACTGCAAAACAGATATCTGAAAAGCTAGAAATAAATATAAGGACAGTTTATCGGTATATTGATGCACTATGTGCCAGTGGAGTGCCTATAATATCCGACGCAGGTCATAATGGCGGGTATAGCCTGCTGAATAATTTTATCAGAGCACCTCTGCTATTTGATATGGAAGAAAAAAAGGCACTCCTT
>CAYYWN010000100.1:0-7404 GCA_964474485.1 uncultured Clostridium sp.
TAGCTCATTTGCAAGCCTTACAACTTTTGAAACTAATTCTCCATTAGATTTTGCAAGTACACCTTTTGAAAGGTAAACGTTGTCCTCATAACCAACTCTTACATGACCACCCATTATAATAGCCATTGCCGCCATAGGGAATTCATTTCTACCTATGCCAGACACAGTAAATGTGCTTTCAGAAGGAATACTACCAGCCATAAACACTAAATCTCTAGGTGAAGCTGATATGCCTCCATTTACACCAAGAACAAAGTTAAAGTGCATAGGTGACTTTATAAATCCTTTTCTTTCAAGCCTTATAGCCATATCTATCATACCTTTATCAAAAACTTCAACTTCTGGTTTAACACCAAGCTTTATCATTTTTTCACCAAACTCTTTGATTGTATTTTCAGTATTAACAAATACTTCATCACCACCAAAGTTACAAGTTCCACAATCTAGTGTAGCCATTTCAGGGTTAAGATCTACTGGTTGCAATCTTTCTTCATTGCTCATTCCAACAGCTCCACCAGTGGAAGGCTGAATTATAACATCAGGACATCTTTTTTGAATCTCTTTAATACAGGCTCTAAATCTTTCTTTATCTTGAGTTGGAGTCCCATCATCTTCTCTTACGTGAAGGTGAATTATACTGGCTCCAGCTTTATATGCTTTTTCAGCCTCTATTCCTATTTCTTCCACTGTATAAGGTAAGCTAGAATTATGCTCTTTTGTAACCTCAGCTCCACATATAGCAGCGGTAATTATAAGTTTATCCAATTGTATATACCACCTTTCCTTTATTATTTTCTTTGATTTTTCTTTGGAACAATGCAGGTCCCAGTGGCTTTACATACAATTATTGGTTCTTCTAATATATCAGCAGCAGAAGCGCTTATGTCAGGTCTTGGTATTATAACTTTTCTTGCCTCAAATGTCATTTTCCTTGAAGAATTTCCACAGTTAATTATTTCACCAGTAGCTTCAATATAATCTCCAGAATAAACTGGTGCTAAAAAGTCTACAGAATCGTAAGATCTAAAAAGACCCTCATCTCCATCGTTTGCTATAAGAAGCTCCGTTGCAACATCACCGAATAATTGTAACATTTTAGCCCCATCAACCAAATTACCGCCGTAGTGAGCATCGGCTTGACTCATTCTAATTCTAATTGTTGATTTCAAAATAGCCCCTCCTTATTAATTTGTTATTAAACATATTTTAAATTATAACAATAATTGTTAAGCATCATAAATTGTTAAGTATCATAAAAAAGGTAAAGTAAATGTATAAAATTTAACGATAAAAGCAAAAGTAAATCACAGTAAATAAAGTGTGATTACTGAAAGGCTTTTAGATTTAGATGGCATAAAAAAAACTATCCATGCAATGAAAATCAAGATTTTCATTGCATAAATAGCTCTCCATGTCTTTAATCATGGCAAGGATAAAGCTTTTTGAACTTAATCCCCAAGATATTAAGTAAGAACAAATAATATCTTTCGGCAAATAAACCCTTCATTTTTAACTTTGGAGGTTCCTCTCCTTAATATTTAAAAACTACCCATTTATTTGCGCCTCTATTTATGCATCTAATTAATTTTAATGTTGTTATATATTAATTCTAATTGGTAATGAAAAGGTTGTCAATATTTTTTTGAAAATTAAATACTTTAATACAATAGAGAAAATTTAAATAAGGTGCTAACTATTATTCAGGTTAAACATTTGTAAATTCCTATTTAAGGAATGCTTAATTGTTATCTTTTATCTGGTGAGTAAAGAATTATCTTTTTATCTTCAAGTTCTACCTTTATTTTGGTTTTATCCTTTAGGTTTAGAGCCTTTAAATATTCAGAAGGTATTTGAAGTCTACCAGCTTTATCTAATATGGCAAGCTCTATATGGGTATCCTCAGATTGGGATTTATCACATAAGCCCTTTTCTATAGATTTTAATTCTTCAGAATAACTTACTTTTCTTATAAATTCACTACTGGTTTTCCCATCCCTTATAGCGACTACTCTATCTACTTTTGCAGAAATTTGTCTATCATGAGTTACTATTATAATAGTAACTCCAATCTCTCTATTTATCTCTCTAAATAAATCTAAAATTAAATTCGCAGTTTTTGAATCAACAGAGCCTGTAGGCTCATCTGCTAAAAGAATTTTTGGGCTATTAGCTAAGGCTATAGCGATTGCTATCCTTTGCTGCTCTCCTCCAGATAACTCAGATAGAGAATTATTTTTTCTATGTGATATGGAAACTAGATCTAAATACTTTAACGCCTTCTCTCTCTTATTTTTTTGCCTAGTTATAGATAAAGCTAATTCCACATTTTCTAAAGCTGTAAGGTAAGGAATTAGGTTTCTTGCATTGTTTTGCCACACAAAGCCAACAGTTTGTTTTTTGTAAGTTATTATTTCCTCCTTAGATAATTTAAAAAGGTCTTTACCATCTACTATAAGCTTTCCAGCAGTAGGATTATCAAGGCATCCTATCATATTTAAAAGGGTGGATTTACCACTACCACTATTACCTATTATAGCCATTAGTTCTCCCTGTTCAATATTTAAATCTAAACCTTGGAGAGCAACTACCTCTATATCATCACAGGACTTATATATTTTTATTAAATTTTGGCATTGAACTATATACTTTGTATCTAATGCATCCTCATTTAGATTGCTATTCATATATGATTTCACCATCCTTTAAAGTATATATAAAGTCAGCCACTTCTAACATATTAGGATCATGAGTTGTCATTACAATAGTGAGACTCTCATTAATAGCAAGCTCTTTAAAGACATTTACTATATGTAAAGCTGTTAATGTATCTAAAGCGGAGGTAGGTTCATCTGCAAATATTACTTTTGGTCTAGAGGCTATAGACCTTGCAATGGCTACCCTTTGCATCTCACCACCTGAAAGTTCTTGAGGCATATGATTTTGTCTTTTATTAAGGCCAACAAGGTTAAGGCAGTACTCAATCCTAGGCCTTCTATCCTTTAACTCAGGGTTGGATACCCTTAAAGCAAAATCTACGTTTTCAAATACATTCATATTAGGTATAAGAGCACCACTTTGAAATATAAAGCCTATATCATTTCTTCTGATATTTGTCTTTTCACTATCCTTTAATTTAGTGATATCTTTTCCTTCAAAAAATATTTTACCCGAGGTTGGAGTGTCTATGGCTCCTAATAAGTTTATTAATGTAGTCTTTCCAGAGCCAGAACGACCTTTTAAAATAGTGAGAGTCTTTTCTAAAACACATATATTGATATCTTTTAAGGCCTGTATTGTTTCTGTTCCAGTATTATATTGTTTATTTAAGTCAATGGTTTTTAGTATATCAGCCATAATTAATCCTCCCCTAATTTAAGAGCTTGGTCAATTTTTATTTTTTTAATTATTCTTGAAAGAAGAATCATTACTATAAATACAATTATAAACATAAATAAACCTAGTTTAATATAATCCAAAACATAAGATATAGTTCTAAAAGGTAATAATTTTTCACTAGGATTAGAGGCTAAGTTCAGCATTGGGATATAAAGATTACTTATTAAACTTCCAATTAAGATTCCTATAAAAATAGATACCCCTGAAATTAGCAACTGTTCTTTTGCAAGTATGATTATTATTTCTTTCATTGATAAGCCCATAGCTCTTAGAATTCCAAACTGTAAGGTCCTATTTTTTATAGACATTGTCCAATATATTAAAAAGCCCATACAAGTTACAATTATTGATGATAGAAAACATAGATTTAAAGTGCCGTTGGTACCCTGAAGTATAGGGTCGTTTTTAAGGTCATATATACCTTGTTGTATGGTATTTATTTGATGATACCCAAGATCTTTCTTTATAATATCTTGAAACAATTCATTATCTGAAACATTGTCTTTTTTCTTTATCCAAATATCATAAGGAAGAGTTACATTTAAATCTCTTACATAGTTATAATTCATTACGATAAGACCTGGAGTATTTTCTTTATTTATATCAAAAGAAGGCCAATAGTCTACAATACCTAATACATAACATTGCATATGCAATGTTTCACCAAATCTTATATCTACCTCACTTCCAAGTTCAAGATTCAAGTCTTTTTTGATATTTTCGGATATTAATATTCCTTTAGGCTGATCTGCAATTAGGTTTAAGTAATAATACCAATGATAAGGTAGAAGTTTATGATCAAACCAGGCAGTTTTCCCAAATTCATCGGGTATTACAGCTATAACTTGAGATTTTACTTTAGATATATCTTCTTTAAATGATACCATTCCGGTATCATTTTTAAGAACCTTAGTAATGCTATCTACTCCCTCAATTTCCGTATAAGGTTTGAAAGCAGGTTCTTTGTATGGGATATTAGGATTAATAACATCGCTAGTAGCTTCAGGGACTATAACTTTACCATAGTCATTAAGAATGTCTGACTGAATCCACCAAGGGGTTATAACCATATCAGCTCCATTAAGGTATTTAACTCTATTTTCTGCCATAGTATTTATGGTAGATGCAGATTTCATATTAAAGATTCCTATTGAAAGTGTTAATATTAAAAATATTATAAGGAATCCGTCTTTTGATTTATTTCTACTTACAGTTATAAGTGAAGTATAGGTTGTAGGAGACCATTTATTTTTACCAATTTTTAATATAAGAGTCAGTATATAAGGATATATGCGAAGGTATATTAAACCAATGGATATTACAAGTAGTGTCATAGATAAATATAAAAGTGGGGAAATGGGCAGTCCAGTAGAGTTAATTGCAGTATTTGCTATAAATTTTTCTAAGTTTTTATAGCTATAAAAAGAATATAAGGATATAGAAAGAAGGATAATGTCTAAGTAGAATCTTTGCCATAGTGGTTTTGTAGACCTGTGTTTTTTCCGCTTTGTTTCTACAATGCTATTTTGAGATAGTTTCATTATTGGTATAAGGGTTGCGACTAAGAAGACTAAAGCTGTAAGGAAAGAGTATGAATAGTCTCTTAATGTAATTTTTATATCTAGTGGAATCCTATTTACGAATTTTAGAAATCCATTTGAAGATCCTAATAAGTTACAACCTAAAAGTGCTAGTATGGGACCTAATATAGCACCTATAAAGGCTATTATAGAAAACTGCATAAGATATAATAAAAAAATTTGTGTATTATTACTACCCCTGCTTTTCAATAAGACTATCTCATTAGAATCCTTTTCTAGTATTAAACTAGAAAGCATAAATACGTATAAAAGCATCATAAGAATTACTGGAGTCTCTAAGGTCCACAAGGTACCCTTTAATCTATTTTGTTTTTCTATATATTTTGAAAGTATTTCTTTCATTGGAAAATAAGATGTCAAATCATCACTAAAATTTAACTTATTTATAATAGTGTCGTAACTATTAATAGAGCTTTTTATATTTGAAAGATTTTGACTATTATAGTCAAGAGCAAAAAACCAGTTAGCTTCTTTTAAATGAGTATTATTTGATTTTAAGTAGTCATTTAAATAAATGTTTTCATCTATTAGGAGACTTCCTTCATAGTCATAATTTTTATCAAGCCAATAAGGGTTGTCTTTATTATCTGCTTCATATATTCCAACAATCTTTACTTTAAGAAAGCTATCTTCATCTACATTAGGATCTCTCATGGTATAAATTACATCTAATTTTAGATCTAATATATGTTTAGTTTTAGAGGAGGCTATTACTTCATATATATTGTCTTCAATGAGATCCTTTGAATAAATTCGTCCTTCTAAAATTGTTATATTTTTCTCTAGGTTTTTTACTGATTCTAATTTGAAGCCAGGTCCTTTTTCATTAGACGGTTTATTATCTGAATCTATATTTCCTACAACTAAATTATTAGTTTTTAAACTGCGTTTACTAGAGAGTATAGGAAGGTTAAAGTTTTTTGCAGCATCATTTACTCTTTTATCTAAGTCACTATAATAATTTACCATAGAACTATGTGGACCAAGAGCAATTTTATCTTCTTTAAATGAAAGGGTGCCAGGGTATACTTGCTGCGTTTTATGAAAGGTGCTTGCATCTTTTATAAAAATTTTTTTTAATATTCCGGAAGAATACATAGGAACAGAAGTAATTATAGAAACTGCCAAGGTAAAACCTAGAATAAGACTTAGCATTAACCATCTGTTTTTCATGAATTTTCTATATAGAAATATAAACATTACAATCACCCCCAAACTTAATTAATAATTACTTCTTCACCTTCCTTTAATCCCTGAATTATTTCAACCATTTGTCCATTATCTATACCTAGCTCAATAAATTTTTCAATGCGATCATCGTTTTCCATAACCTTAACATAAGGAGTGCTATTAAAAAATCTAACAGCATTTTTAGAAATTACAAGAACATCATCTTTTCTGTTAAGATTTATATTTAATTGAATTTGATCTCCAAGCTTTGCGTCTTTTGGAATTTTATCTAGTTTTATAGTAGCAGTTTGTTTTTTCTCGTTTTTTTCTGCACTCTCAAGGAATGAAAATAAAGGGGAACCATCATCAATACTAACTATAGAGCCGGGAACTTCTTCATTATGCATTTTACCTAATGTTTTCATCCCAACCTTTAAATCACTTACTTCCTTACCAGAATAGGATACAAGCATTTCATTAGTATTACTTACTGAATACACTGGTAATCCAGCTCTTACCATGTCTCCAATGGCAAAATTACCTTTATAAGTTATAACACCATCAATAGGTGAAACTAAACTCATTTTCCCTATCTCCGATTTTATAGTTTCTAATTCTAAGCTTTCAAGTTCTAAATCTAATTTAGAATTTTCCTTTTCTGAATTAGAGATTTCAGGATTATTAATTATGGAATCATGTTTCATTTTAATCTTTTTATACCTTATTTCTTGTTGTTTTAATTTGTTCTCAAATTCATCCGTATCTAGCTGTGCTAATAGGTCGCCTTTTGATACGGTATCACCAGATTTGAAATTTAAACTTTTAAGATATCCTGCCCTTTGATTAAAACTGCATAAAAAGATATCTTCTGGTATAAAAATTCCTGTTTGAATCAAGTCCTTAGAAATTGAACTCAATTGTACTTTCTGTGTAATTGAGTTTACATTTGCACTTTTTATAAGAGGAGGAGCCATTAGAGCCTCTTCTTTAGGAAATAAGGCACATCCAGTAAAGGTAAGTATAATTGGAAGTATAATAAAAGATATTATAATAGTTTGTTTAAAAGATTTTTGGCTATGAGTTATTATTTTCATTTACATACCCTCCCAAGTTTATAATTATGAAAATACGGAATATTACCACAATGGTTACAGAAAGTTCATACTTATTTGAACTAAAGGCAAGACCTATGAGATATAGATCTCGCCTTTATAAATAAATATTATATTAAGTTTTT
>CAYYWN010000101.1:0-7329 GCA_964474485.1 uncultured Clostridium sp.
CCTAGAGGAATTTGGTAATCAATATATTAAAAATCGAGGACTCAGAATGACGGTAGATGAACTATTTCCTCTAGTAGATAAAAAGAATCCTAAGGATAAAAGACGTAATGATCCTTATGATATATATCCTAAAGCTACCTATAACTATGCTACCATGGGTGCTGTGCCTCCTGGGTCTACATATAAACCTATTACAGCAGCAGCAGGATTAGAGTCTGGAGTAATAGATGTAAATACAAGAATAGTAGATCAAGGAATATTTAATAAACATGATGATCTTAAAAATTATACTGGAACTTGCGAGATATATGCTAAAGGAGGAGGCACCCATGGAAATGTAGATCTACAAGAAGCTTTATCTGTATCTTGTAACTATTATTTTTATGAAATTGGATATAGATTATATAAAGAGTTTGGATTAGATGGTCTTGCAGAATATTCTTGGAAGTTTGGACTTGGAAAAGATCCTAAAAGTAAAACGAAATCTACTACAGGCATAGAAATAGCAGAAGACACTAGAGGTCAGGTTTATAATTATGAATCCTTTAAAAACTTAGTATCCTCCCTTTCAGCAGAGCCTTTAGTTGAGATATTAGAAAGCGGAAGATCTTCAAGGGGAAATGTTTTTAAACCACTAGCTATAAGGAAAAATGATGAAGATACAAAAGATATGGCAGAGTCAAAGGAAGTTATAAAAAAATTAGTTAAAGATGAACTTGTTAAAGATTACAAAGGTTCAGAGGTTTCCTCTCTTATGGCAAAGTTCAAACCAGAAATGACAAAAGCAATAAAAAATTATATTTCAAAACTTCCAGAAGAAGAAAAAGATCAATATAAAGATACAGATATAGAAGCCATGGTTATATCTATAACTTCTTTTATATATTATGATAAAAGAGGAGAACTAACAACCGGAGCAGAAGTAATTAATGCATCTATAGGTCAGGGAATGAATTCTTTTACTCCTCTTCAGCTTAATAATGCTATTGCAACTTTAGTAAATGGAGGAACTAGATATAAAACAACACTTATAGATAAAATTACGGATAGTGACGGGAAAACTTTAGAAGAAACTAAGCCGCAAGTGACTGAAGAGTTAAATCTTAAAGAGAGTACAGTGACTACCATAAAAGAAGGTATGAGAAAAGTTGATGAGACTGGAACAGCTACTTCTGTATTTAGAGATTTTCCTATAGTTACTGGAGGTAAAACGGGTACAGCTACCTATAGAGCGAATGGAGAGCAAGAGAAGATAGGCCGTGCAGCTTACGGAGTTTATGTAGGATTTGCTCCATTTGATAAACCGGAAATAGCTGTAACTGTAATTATATATGACGGTGGACATGGATATTATGGTGCGGATGTGGTAAAAGCTGTTTATGAAGAATACTTTAGAGATAGGATATTAGCAGAAAGACCAAGCTATACATTTATGTATGATTACACATTAAAAGAATCAAAATCCTTATTAGAATTAGATAAAGAGAAATAATTATCTTCTTCTTATTTTAAAATTTAATATTTATGATTAGAATTGAGGATAAGGGCTTATAAGATTAAAAATAAAAGTCTATTTATCCTCTTTTTTAACAAATTTATTATGCTAGCAATTATTAATAATTATAAAATGTTTTATTGTAAATGAGAAGGATTTTAGTTAACTTATGTGGAAATAGTACATAATAATGTTATGAGGTCTATTGGAGGGCTTATATGAACATAGATAACATAGTGATAAAGGGGAATAAGGAAGGTCTAAATGCTCTAATAAATATGGATAATTTTAAAGATTTTGATGATATGTTAGATTCTCTAATAGAAAAATTATCTAAAGGTAAAAAATTTTATAAAGGATGTACACTTAAGATTACAACTGATATAAAACTTATAAACGAAAATCAAGCTAAAAGACTAAAAGAAGTGCTTTTTGAAGAGGTACTTATAAAAGATTGTATTTTTGAAGATAAAGAAGAAAAAATTAATAAAGTTTTTTCTGGCGTATATGAAGGAAGAACTAAATTTATTAGAAAAACTGTAAGAAGTGGACAAATTATTAGATACTCAGGAAACATAGTTATAATAGGGGATGTAAATTCTGGATCTGAGGTCTATGCAGATGGAAATGTTATAGTCATTGGAAGTTTAAAGGGACAAGTAAGAGCAGGTATAACTGGAAATGAAAGAGCTATAATAGTAGCATTTAATCTCCAACCAGAAATACTTCAGATAGCTAGTGTAATTACAAGGGCACCAGAGGATACAATTAAACCAGAATATCCAGAAGTGGCTAGGATAAAAGAAGGCTCAATAATAGTAGAACCCTATGTTATAAATAAGTACATATAATTATAAGCCTTACATTAAATTAACATTAAACTAATATTAAAACATTCATATAAAAAATTTAATATATACATTGGAGGTCTTGGAATATGGGAGAAGCTATAGTAATAACTTCAGGAAAAGGTGGGGTAGGGAAAACTACTACCACAGCAAATATAGGAACAGCATTAGCAGCTATGGGCAAGAAAGTAGTAGCAATTGATGGTGATACAGGTCTTAGAAATCTTGATGTTTTAATGGGATTAGAAAATAGAATTGTTTTCACCATATTGGATATTTTAGAGGACAGATGTAGATTAAAACAAGCTCTTATAAAAGACAAGAGATTCCCTAACTTATTTTTACTTCCTACTGCTCAAACTAGGGATAAGGGAGATATTAAACCAGGGCAAATGCTAAATCTTGTAAGCGAATTAAAAGAAGAATTCGATTATGTAATAATAGATAGTCCAGCTGGTATAGAGCAAGGCTTTGAAAATGCAATTGTAGGAGCTGATAGGGCTATAATAATAGTTAATCCTGAAATAACTTCAGTAAGAGATGCTGATAGAGTTATTGGTAAGCTTGACTCAAAAGGTATTGAAAAGCACCATATAATAATAAATAGATTAAATTACGAAATGACAAAGAATGGTGACATGCTTGATATAGATGACATAGTAGAAACCTTATCAGTAAAATTACTTGGGGTAGTTCCTGATGATAGAAGTATAACTATATCTACAAATAAGGGCGAACCCATAGTTCTTGACGAAAAGGCCATTTCAGGAAGAGCCTTTATAAATATAGCAAAAAGAATAACTGGAGAAGAAGTTCCACTATTAAATTTAGGTGTAGAACAATCAGGATTTTTCAATACACTAAAGAATCTTTTTAAAAAAAATTAGGAGGATTACATTATGGAGTTTTTTTCAAAGGCATTTTTAAATAAATCATCTTCAAAAGAAGTTGCAAAGGATAGGCTAAAACTTATACTTATTCATGATAGAGGGGATCTTTCACCTCAGCTTTTAGATATGATAAAAAGTGAAATACTGGAGGTTATAACTAAATATGTAGAGATAGACTCATCAGATGTTGAAATAGCGCTTACTAGGACATCGGAATCTGATGGCAATTATCCAGCATTAATTGCAAATATACCAATAAAGAAATTAAGGCAAAAATAAACTTAGGTAAATTTACTAAAAAACTTTAAAGGTTCTGCAATTAAATATGAATTTATGTTATACTAGAACGTGATTCATTATTGTGGAGGTACATTATGCTAAAAAAACTTAAATTAGATTATAAATATATAAAGGAATTAGATTTTGGAATTTTAATAGGATCTATAATAGTATTATTATATGGAGCCTTAAACATATATACAGTTACAAGCGGAAAAGTAGGTATTTATTATCTGAAACTTCAACTTATATGGTTAGTATTAGGGCTTGTAACTACTTATATAATATTACTAGTAGACTATACTTTAATAAAAAATTATACCTCAGTTATTTATTGGGGCTCTGTTTCTATGCTTCTATTAACTAGAATAATTGGAAGTACTATAAATGGTGCTCAAGGATGGATATCACTTGGGAATAGGGCGATTCAACCTGCTGAGTTTGCAAAGCTTGGTATGATAATGATGCTAGCTAAAAAGTTAGATGAGATGGACGGGAATATAAATGAGGTTAAGAACTTTTTTATATTATGCTTTTATGCACTAGTTCCTATGCTGCTTATAGTAGTTCAGCCAGATATGGGCATGGCTATGGTGTGCTTTTTTATTGTACTTGGTATATTTTTTACCATGGGTTTAAATATAAAAATAATATTAGGCGGTATCATGGGTATTGCATCATCCATAGCTATACTTTGGAATTCTAAGCTTATGAAACCTTATTGGAAAAGAAGACTTATTTCATTTTTAAGTCCAGAGTCAGATGCCCTAGGGGCTGGATTACAGGCTACTAGATCTAAAATAGGTATAGGATCTGGAGGTATTCTTGGCACAGGGATAGGACTTAAAACCTCATCAACTAGCTACGTTTCACAGTTTGTTCCAGAAGCGCATACAGATTTTATATTTGCAGCTCTTGGAGAACAATGGGGATTTGTTGGTGCAGTATTTTTGATAATTTTATATGGTATAATAATTTATAGGGCTATAAATATAGCTAGAACCTCAAAGGATATATTTGGATCTGTAATTTGCATAGGGGTAGTATCTGTATTTTTATTCTCTATACTTCAAAACATAGGTATGGCAGTAGGTATCATGCCTATTACAGGGATAACACTTCCTCTTATGAGTTATGGTGGAAGCTCTGTATTAACTAATTATATTGCAATAGGTTTAATATTAAATATAGGCATGAGAAGAAAGAAAATAAACTTCTAAAGTATATCTAAGTATTATATAAATATTATTTCAAATAGGTATTAACATATAGATTTTACAAGTTAAAGATTATAATAAGTTTTAAAATTGGACAAAATATAAATACATGGGGGGAAGTTATGAAAATAGCACTTATTGCTCATGATAAGATGAAAGATGATATCATAGATTTTGTAAAAAGGTATAAAGGAGTATTTAGTGAGCATGATCTCTATGCTACTGGTACTACGGGAAGACTCATAAATGAAATTGTAAATCTAAAAGTTCATCGCTTTTTATCAGGACCTTTGGGAGGAGATCAACAAGTGGGAGCTAAAATTGCTGAGGGCAATATGGATTTAGTTATTTTCTTTAGAGATCCTCTAACATCACAGCCACATGAACCAGATGTAACCGCGCTTTTAAGATTATGCGATGTGCATTGTATTCCGGTAGCAACTAACCTAGGAACCGCCGAGGTAATGATTAAAGCTTTAAAAAATAGAATAGATATCTAAAGTGTGATTTTAAAGAGCCTTACAACATATTTAATATGATGTAAGGCCTTTTTATTTTGAAGGGAAAACACTTATGTACTCATTATCTTTTTATATTTTCATAATTATTTCTTATTAATTATATTTATATCATTAAACTATCTTTTCATAAATATAATTATATAGATGAAAAAAGATAAGGAGTGTTTTTATGAGTAATTATAATTCTCAGTATGAAAGTTATTATGAAAAGATCTTAAAAAAGAGAAGGGATACGCCAAATTATAATGGCTATGATAATAGATATAGTGGATATAATGTTTATGATAATAAATATAAAGAAAGTAACAAGGGCACAGCTTTATTTAGCGGAGAATATTTTGTGAAAAGAGTAATAAGGGATCTTTTAGGTACAGCATTTTTATTTATATTTATTTTAACATGTAAGTTAATACAAACTCCAAATTCAAAAGCTGTTTATGCATACTCTAAAGAAATGGTATCTACTGATTTTGATTACAAAACTAAGCTTAGTTATTTAAAGAGCATAGATATAAAGGAACTAAAAGATGAAATAGAAGATAAAAGTGAAAATATAATGTCAAAACTTTTTAACAAGGAAAATATAAAAGACAAGATTAAAGAAGAATTTGAAGTACCTTTAAAGGGGGAAATAACCTCTGACTTTAACCTTAGAAAAGATCCCTTTACAGGAGAAAAGAAAAATCATACAGGCATAGATATAGACTGTAAAGAAGGTACAGAGGTTAAAACTATATATAAAGGAAAGGTTAAAGAAATAGGCGAAGATGAATCTTATGGGAAATATGTAGCTATTGATCATGGTGATGGCATTGAAAGTAAGTACGCACATTTAAAGGAATACACTTTAGAAAAGGATCAAGTGTTAGAAAAGGGAGATATTATAGGCCAAAGCGGAAATACAGGGAAATCTACAGCGCCCCATCTTCATTTTGAAATTTCCTATATGGGGCAATATAAAGATCCTTTAAGGTATCTTGATAAAGAATTATTTAAAAATTAAAAGACGAGGGCTTACATGATAAAAATCAGCAAGTATTTTATTCCATACATATTAATTATGTTTATGGTAGGCTTCCATAAAGGCTTTTTTATTTCTTTGTTTTGGGTATTTATACACGAATTAAGCCACGCATTAATGGCTAAATTAGTGGGAGTAAAAAAGGTAGAAATTAAAATTACTCCTATAGGATTTTCTATGAAGGGAGATGAATTTAAGGATATTGGATTTGCTAAAGAGTTAGCTATAGTTATAGCAGGTCCAGCTACAAACATTATAATAGCTGTTATATTTTATTTACTATACAAAAGCCATCATTTAGATGTATTTGAAATTTCAATGAAAACCAATTTGGTTCTAGGGAGCTTTAATTTACTACCAGCTTTACCTCTTGATGGTTCACGAATGTTAAATTTGTATCTTCAAAGAAAGTATACCTGTAAAAGAGCCCATAAGATTAAGGTTAATATTAGTATGACTATAGGTATTTTAATTTTTGGATATTTTATTTTTTTAATTTTTAATAAAATATTAAACATAAGTCTTGGACTGCTATCCTTTTTTATAATAAATATATCATATAAAGAAAAAGGTAGAATTGTTTATATTATAATAGGTGATATAATGAAGAAAAAAGTTAAATTTTTAAGAAATCGGTATATAGAAAATAAGTCTTTATGTATAATCTATAAGTACACCCTTTTAGAGACTTTAAGCTTAATTGATAAGAATAAATACTATACATTTATAGTTTTAGATGATGATATGAAAGTTATAGACAAAGTTTATGAGCAAGAAATTATAGAAGGACTAAAAAGCTATGGAAATATAACTTTAGGTGAGTATATAATTATTAGACAGGGGAATAAATTATAATGACCTAAGCTAAGTCTAAAGTACTTGTACAATAAAGCTTGCATATGATAAAATTATAAAATCTTATGAAAAAGGAGTTAAACTAAATGAAAAGAATTACAGATGATATTTTATATAGAGTAGAAAAACCTGCTAGATATATTGGTGGAGAACTTAATTCTGTTTATAAGGACAAAGAAAACATAGATATAAGATTTGCTTTT
>CAYYWN010000102.1:0-7307 GCA_964474485.1 uncultured Clostridium sp.
TTTCATTATAGTTACGGCAACTACACCATATATAATAAGCATTAAATAAAACCATATTGGGATGTCCTTTATAAAAGATATACTTTGTTTAAAAAGTAGAACATAAGAAATGTGTCCTATCAAAAAAGCAATTAATCCAAATATAAAATTATTTTTCCTATCTGGCCATAGTAAAAAAACATCTCCAATAAAACCAAACGCTAATGCAATTATAATGAACTTATTAATATTCTCTGCACCTATTATATAAAAAGTTGCCAGTAGTGGCATTAAAAATGGTTTAGTATAGCAGCGCCCTTTTTTATTTTCATTCTTAGTAAAAATCATATGCATAACAAAAGTCAATAGAAATACTCCGCCTATTATTACCTTGTATGTCATAAGCTCCCCCCTTATATTCCTTATAGACACAAAATAATCATTAATTATTTTATATACCATTACGTAACATAATGTTATATATATAATATCATGCTAATATTAATCTTCAAACTCTGTACTTAGCAACCCATATACATACATATCATTACACTTGCCAGTAACATTGTGACATTCATATTGTCTTAAAAATCCTTCTCTTGTGAAGTTGAATCTTTTTAGTATATCTTTAGATGCTATATTTTCTTTACAAACAAAGGCTTGAATTCTTGTTAATCCTAATTGTCTAAACCCAAATAACAATACTTCATGTATCGCTTCAGACATTATGCCTTGACGCCAATAGCTTTCTGATAGCTCATACCCCATTTCAGCTCGTTTTCCTTCAAATTCATTTAAAAAAATTGTACCTATAACTTTATCTGTTACTTTATCACATATTGCAAAACGTATAATCCATCCATCATCAAAGCCTTTATTCCACATTTTTATCATTTTTAAACTACCTTCTAATGTTTCAGGTCCATTCCAATCAAGATAACGATAAACCATTTCATTAGAATAATATTTTAATACCTCAGAAGCATCCTCTAATTTTAATTTTCTCAATCTAATTTTTTTAGTTTCTATAACTGGAAATTCTTTTAACTTATTTTTAAAATCCACTTTTATCCTCCCTCTTGGTGTAGCTTTGTTCCCGTGAAGCAATGTAGTGCTCAATTCCCTATAAACTTGTCTTGGTACACCCTTACACCAACACATTTGACGCAGCGTTAATTGCAATAGTTTTTTTATAAAAATTCTTAACTACATAAAATCCACTGCTGGATGTGGTGTTCTATTTGTTCCAGTTATCGCTATACTCAACCAATGAAATACCATTCTTTATTCTATTAGCGCTTTGCTTATAATAATCTCTTTGCCATTGGCTCAAATTATTAAGATCCCACTTTTTGTATATTGCAACATGAAAAATTAACTCTCTTAACTTTAAGAATTCTGGAATTTTTTTAATCCAGTAATCATCTAGGTTATTTTCACTATAGTATCCACTCATGAAATAACTCATAAATTTATCCGCCATTTCTTGGCGCTCAGTTATTGAATCATCTCCAAATGGATATACAGTATAAAATAGCTGTATTGCTATATCTTCTACAAACCAGCTATACTGACACTCATCAAAATCAAAAAGAGTTATTTGATTGTCTGAAATACAAAAGTTCCCTACATTGATATCCCCATGAATTAGTCCAAAGGAATCCTCGTTACAATTTAACAATGTAAGATCCATCATTAGACGTTCATATGCATTTCTTATATCAATCTCCGTTTTAGGAATATAATTATAAAAGTTTTTCAAATAATAGTTTTCAGACCAATTATTTCTTTTGATACTTGGAGAAGTATAGTTCTTAGATGTCTTATGAATTTTCCCTGTTATTTCACCCAATCGTTTAAATACCTCAACATTATCTAAATACTCGGGATATGACATTTTTCTGCCTGGTGCCTTTTCAAATAAAGTAGCGATCATTTTAATTCCCTCTCTATCAACTGTTTCTGTTAAATGTCCAGTTGAAGATTTTAGTGGTCTAGATAATGGCACTCCCTGTTCCAAAAGATAACTACACCATTCAAGCTCACTGTTAATATCTTCTTCACTTCGAGTAATAGAATCGGATATCCTAAAAATGTAAGACTTATTATTCTTAGCGAACTCAAATACTAAATTCTGATAACCTCCTGTAATTGGTTTTAACATGCCATATCTTATACCATATTTCTCTGATAATTCATTTATAACCTTTTTTATAGTACCTTCTCTATAATCATTGTTCATATTGATTTCCCTTACTTTCTATCTGTATATTAACACTAATTTTACTTAAAATTTAAAATATGCCTTATATTAAATCTCTATTTAAAGACTCACTTCAAAAATTTATATAATTACCAATTGCATACAACACCCATATATGAACTGGATAGAATATATAAAAGAAATATTTAGCCTTTATTCCCCTCTCACCATTATACATAAGTATAAATGGCAGTGAAAATACCATCATCCATTGATAATTTTGTACAAATAAGCTTTCATAAATGCTATTTGCTGGATTTGTTAATATTAAAATTGAACATAAAATATACCAAAAACACATTTTAATTTTATTTTCTCTATTAAAATAAAATATAAGCGTCATAGCAGTAGTAAGAATTGAGCCTTCCGCAAAAAGGGTAAGAAAAAATGAAATGCCGATACTTAAGTTAGCTAATCCTTTATCACTGGTTTCTTTTTTCCATTCAATAGACGAAAGTAAAATTAAGTTTAATGCCATAGAGATTAATATATTATTTGTGATTTTTATTGGTCTATTAAATATATACATCAATATAGATGAGCCTATTAACATTATTATCCCACTAATAGCCAGTCTTTTTATATAGCTTTTTTTACTGCTTGTATGAAAAAATCCTTCAACTAGTAAATAAAAAAACACAGGTGCTGCAATTCTACCTATATAATGAAACCATAAGGGTGTTCCTTGAATGAACTCTGCAACATGGTCAATAAACATTGCTATTACCATTATTATTTTTAGCTGAAAACTGTTAAATTTCTTCATTATTAATATCCTTCCGAATCTTAAATTTAATTATTATCAATTATTCTTCTTATACTATTCTCAAAAATATAATTATATAACATATTTAATTTTGATATATAGTTAATATATAATTCTACAAAATATTCCCTTTTCCTTCTTATGAGCATTTAATTATCTATCTCCTCCTACTAGAGCGTTTGTCTCTTCATCTATAACCTTTTTATCAATCCTTTGAAACAATATATTAAACTCACTGATTTCTTTTCCTTCTTTAATCTCTATATCCTTCCACTGGTTGCATTCTATACCTAACCACTCTTCAATCTTACTAGATGACTTAGGTAAAAATGGATTTAATAAGTTAGCAATATTTATTATTGAATATAGGCAGTTATATATGGTATTACTACAATCTTTTATATCAGAATTAACTGTTATCCATGGCTCTTTTTGGTCAAAATATTTATTTACACTTCTTATAAATTCGAAAATTACTTCAATGCCAATCTTTAAATTACCACTTTCAATATGTTCGCCAACTTCCTTATATAATCTTTTAATGTCAACTTTCCTATCATTAACATTTCCTTTTGGAATGGTATTATTAAAATATTTTTTAACAAATACTAAGGTTCTATTTACCAAATTTCCATAGGCACCTAATAACTCGCCATTATTACTATTTATGAATTCCCTCCAAGAAAAATCAGTATCTCTCTTTTCAGGTGCATTTATCAATAAAAAGTATCTTAAAGAATCCACATTGTAACGCTCAATTATATCAGGTACCCACACTGCCCAGTTATTACTTGTAGATATTTTCTTTCCTTCTAATGTTAAGTATTCACTAGATATTATTCTATCTGGTAACCTTTCATATCCTATTCCACTTAGTAAAGCTGGCAGTATTATTGTATGAAATGGTATATTATCCTTTCCATGTACATAATAAGAAATGGCTTTTTCATTCCAAAAACTTTCATAGGATTCTCCTTTTTCTATTGACCACTTTTTACTTGAAGAAAGATATCCAAGCACCGCATCTATCCATACATATACCTTTTTGTCCTCAAAACCTTTAATTGGAATATCTATTCCTAATGATAAATCTCTAGATATAGCCCTATCTAATAGCCCTTCCCTTAAATATCTTTCTGTATTATTTACTGCATTGACTCTCCAGTTGTCCTTTGACTTTTCTAAGTTACCTTTAATTTCATTTGCTAATTTATATAGGGCTAAATATAGCTGTTTTGTTGCTTTTACTATAGGTTCATTATTGCATAGCTTACATTTCCTTTCTGATAATTCAAGTGGTTCTAATAGCTCACCACAACTGTCACATTGATCGCCTCTTGCTATAGCATTGCATTTAGGGCACTTTCCTTCTACATATCTATCTGGCAAAAATTGATTGCAATGTTCACAATAAATTTGCTCAACATCCTTCTCATAAATTAATCCCTTTTTATGGAGCAACCTTATTACATCTTGAACTTCATCTTTATGAAATTCATCATCTGTTCTAGAATAATAATCATAAGAAAAGTTTAATTTATCAAAGCAATACTTAAATTCATTATGATATTTATCAGCAATATCTTTTGGTGATACTCCCTCATTTTTTGCTCTAATTGATATTGGCGTGCCGTGACAATCACTTCCGGAAACATATAACACCTTTTCTCCCTTTGCTCTATAATACCTTGCAAGTACATCACCTGGTAACAGTGCAGCTATATGTCCTATATGCAATGATCCATTAGCATAAGGCCATGCTCCCCCGATAAAAATATTCATAATAATTCCTCCTCTAATTGATAATTTTAGATAATAAAAAAACTCCCGTCCTAAGAAACTAATCTTAGGAACGAGAGTAAAACTTCGTGATACCATCCTATTTCATATATACTTCACAATATATATCTCTTCAAGTACGTCATAAAATAATTTATATGATTATACTCTATCACTATAACGGGTGAATCCGTTGCAACCTTAATTTATAATCAAATCTCAGTGCACCGCTCCAAGGCCATTTTCACTTTAATATCCTCTGCTCCCTCTCACCAATGGGAACTCTCTGTATAAGTATTCTTAAAATTACTTTCCTCTTCTTTGCATTTATACTTTATTATACTCTATCAATTTATATTGTCAATATTATTAAATTTATTGCATCCAATTTTATTTAAAATAACCTTTGCTTATGCCAGTATTCTTCGTATTAGTTGCAAGTTAGATCTTTCTAGTTTATTCTTCTGTAAATTCTATTCATATCCATCTGAATGTTCAACACTTTGAAGTTTCTTTTTTTATTTCTTTTAGTACCTTTTTCGAGCCTCTCTCAATATCTTTTTCTAACTTTCTTTCCTTATAGCTTATGAATAACTGATTTAAATCATAACCCTCTGGATAAAGTTCACTTGCCTTTAATTCTAGTTTTATTCTTTTATAGTTAACCTCAATAAATTCCTTATTGTATAGTATAGTCACATTATTTAATCTATCTCTTTCTTTATATACAATGGCTGATTCATTATTTTCTAAAAGAATAATTTTATCACCTACAGAGTATTCATAAAAATCTTCCTTTACTTGTAACTCTTTATTTTTTATAACCTTACTACCTTTTATTAAAGCATAATTATAACTTTTAGTATCAATATATTCTCTTGCTTTATCAATAATTGAATAATGTAATCCCATCTTTTTAGAAATATATAAAGCATTACTATGGCCTACTTTTCCTATACTAAGCTTATATAGTGGTTCTAGGGTTTCTTTTTCAAACTCCATAGCTGCATTTTCAAAATCAGGATGTTCTTTTGAAAAATTTTTTATTTCTCCATAATGAGTAGTTGCTATAGTTATTGAGCCCTTATGATACAGTTCTTCTAATATGGCAATAGCCAAGGCAGATCCTTCATTTGGTTCTGTTCCACTGCCAATTTCATCAAACAATAGCAGTGTTGCCTTTGTACTTTCTTTAATTATTTCAGCTAGATTTTTTATATGAGATGAAAATGTACTTAACGCATTTTCAACACTTTGATCATCACCAATATCAACAAATAACTTTTTAAATACTGAAAGCTCTGTCCCTTCTTCAGCTTCTATATGAAATCCTGATTGTACTCCCAATGTTAACAAGCCAATTGTCTTTAATACTACAGTTTTACCCCCTGCATTTGGTCCTGTTATTATTAAACCTCTGTAATCTTCACCAATTTCAAAATCTAAGGGTATACTATTTTTAATAAGAGGATACTTTCCTTTAATGATCTTTATATATCCATATTCATTGAGTTTAGGTTTAATTCCCTTTATTCTTTTACTATATTTAGCTTTTGCCCAGATCATATCATATTCAGATATAACATCAACATTCATCTTCAAATCTTTTATTCTTTCAAAAAGCATATCTGTTAACGTAGCTAATATTCTATATTCTTCCATACTTTCTTCTACTTTTAATACTACTAAATCACTTGTATGCTTTGAAATAACATTTGGCTCTATAAATACTGTTGATCCCTTTGAAGATGTTTCAATAATTGTACCTTGAACTTTATTTTTATGTGCTGCCTTAATTGCAATTGTGTATTTTCCATAACGCTTACTAATGAAGAATTCTTGAATATACTCTTTATTTTCACTACTTTTAAGGAACTTATCTAACTTTTCCTTTATTTTACTTTCACATATATCAATATGCCTTCTTATTTTTTTAAGATCTTTACTAGCATTTGAGTCAACAATACTTCCTCTAATAGCTAGGTTTATTTCATCTTCAACATAGCTCAAATCAGAAATGTTTTGCCCATAAGAACTTAATGTAGGTGCATATCCTTCTTTGTCCTTTATAAATAACTTGACCTTCCTACATCCTCTTAAAAAATTTGATATCATAGTTAAATCAGCTGCATCTAAAGATGCTCCTTTTTCAATCTTCTCAATAATAGGATATATATTGAAAATACCTTCTAATGGTATATTATAAGATGCATCTAATAATCTTCTTCCTTCTGATGTTTCATTTAGTCTTTGATTTACAATTTTTATATTATCACTAGGTTCTAATTTATCGATTAATCTTTTGCCTAATCCACTAATGCAATATCCTTTTACTATTTCTTTTAACTCATGGTAATGTAATTTTTCTAATGTTACTTTATTCATATTAATAATCCTTCCTTTTATCTTTTATTACATTACAAGTCTACGAAATCTTGATAGATTTCTATTTTTATATAATAAAAAAAGCTATGGATACTTCCACAGCTTAAAATTCAACAATTAATAAAGGTAATTTTA